>CAYNNS010000240.1:0-4197 GCA_964398345.1 uncultured Gemmatimonas sp.
GCACCCAGCCGTCCCGGGTCTGCCTGGCCGTGGTGATCATCCCGCCGGGATTGGAGCCGTAGTCGGGCTCGGTGAGCCCGAAGCAGCCGATCTCCTGGCCCGCCGCGAGGCGCGGCAGCCACTGGCGCTTCTGCGCGTCCGACCCGAACGCGAAGATGGGATACATCACCAGGGCGCCCTGCACCGACGCGAAGGAGCGGATGCCGCTGTCGCCCCGCTCCAGCTCCTGCATGATCAGGCCGTACGCGACGTTGTTGAGGCCGGCGCAGCCGTGGTCCTCCGGCAGGTTCGCCCCTAACACGCCCAGCTCCGCCAGTCCCGGGATCAGCTGCTTGGGGAACTTGCCTTCGATGTAGCAGTCGCCGATGACCGGCATGAGCTGGTCGTCGACCCAGGCGCGCACGGTATCGCGCACCGCGCGCTCCTCCTCCGAGAAGGACCCATCGAGCTGATAGAAATCCACCCCGGCAAATCCCATCCGCCCCCCGGTGGGTGACGATTTGGCGAGCGGGAAAGGTAGTCGCTCAGGCGCCGCGCGGCAGGTCGTTGGCGAGCCGTCGGGTCGCGCGCGGATCGATGCCCATCGCCCGGCAGCGGCGCCGGAACTCCGCGTCGTGCCCGAGCCGGCGGCCGCCTTCGCTTTGCCATTGATGGACCAGCTCGTGCGCCAGGGTCTCCTGAACGCCGCGCCAGCCATCGCGCCGGAGGTGCCGGCGCGAGATGCTGATGACGGCGACGTGGCCTGGGGAGTCGGCAGGACGGAACTCACCGAGCCGCCGCCGCATTCTCGCGCTGAGCGTCAGCCGCACGGCGCCCAGCTCCCCGTCGAAGTGCCGCTGATTGAGCTCGGCGTGCAGCGCGGCAAGCCGCGCGAGGGTCCGCTCGTCTCCGGGGCGCGGCGTTTCCGCGACTCGACGCGGGCCTCGAGTTGGCGGAGCGTACTGGTGCACCGGAAACGCGGTGAGCACGCGCTCTGCCGCGTGCCGCTCCGCGCTGCGCAGCCGGGGCCGCGACCACTGGGCGATCGCCCGGATCACCGGGTCCGGCGCCAGGGCGTAACCCTGGTGCACGCGCAGCGTCCCGCGCGCCCCGAGCGAAACCAGGACGCGGCGATTGGCGTGGGTGTGGATCGGGGCGGTGATGCCGTGAGCGCGCAAGCGGGTTACTAAGTCGGACTGGCGGCCCGCCTGTCCGCCGAGCTTCAGCTCCAGCTGGGCAGTCACGCCGGCTTCCTTCTCGCGAAGCGCTCCAGGTCGCCGGGGAAGAACTGCTTCTGCGCGGCATCCCAGCGGTAGTGCTGAATGTTGATGGAGTCGGCGTCGATGCTGACGAGATTCCAGGCCGACGGCCGTTCCCCGCGGGAGCGATCGGTGTGGGTGCCGGCGGTCCCTACCACGTACGCGCTCTCGAGCTGACCGCAGCCCTCCTGATGGTCATGGCCGCAGAGCACCAGCTCCGCGCCGGTGCCCGCCAGCAGCGTCTGGGCCCGCTTCCAGCGCGCCAGGCCCATGCGGCCCGAGATCGCGCCGCGCAGCAGATTGTGATGCATCACCACGACGCGCACCGCATCCCGCGGCGCCCGCGCGAAGTACTCCGTCACCCGCCGGGCCTCCGCGGCCGGCAGGTGCCCTTTCACGGCCAGGTCGTTGAGGTTCCAGGTCATCGAGCCGAACGCGACGCCGTGGCTGGTCAGCACGCTCGCCAGCACCACGCCGGGCAGCTCGAGGCTGGGCGTGAGCCCCGGGCCGAAGTGGGGCCGGTATTTACGGTAACGCCGGTCCTGGCCGGGGAGGCCGAAGGGACTGCGCCACCACTCGACGTCGTGGTTGCCGGGGATCACCAGCGTGGGCGCGGTCTGGCGCAGGTTCCTTGTAAAGCGCAGCGCCGCCTGCAGCTCCCCGTGGCGGGCGCGCTGGCTCAGGTCGCCGGAGAGAACGATCGCCGACGGGCCAAGCCGGGGCAGCAGCGTCTCGAGCGCGTCGATCTGCTCGAGATCCACGTCCCGGCCGAAGTGAAGATCCGACAGGTGGGCGAGGGTGACCGACGTCACCACACCACCCTAACCCGGTACGTCAGCGTCACCTCGCCCTTGCCGGGAACCCGGACCCGGAAGCGGGTCCGCGTGCTTGAGAGCTTTTCCGGTGCCACCGAGCTCGACAGCACCGACCATTCCCCGCCCCGCTCTTCCAGCACGTCGACGGTCGTGGCGCTGTCCTTGGCGCTCTTGATGGTCACGCGGTAATCCGCCGTGGCCGTGGTCCTGAGCGAGTCGCGCACCTGGTGGTAGCTCATCTGCACGCGCGTCGCGGTGAGGTCGAACGCGCTGCCCGCGGCGAGCCGCACGTCGGTCCCGGGCGCCACGTGCCCGGCCGACGCCTCGCCGATGAGCTGAAGCCGGCCCGCGTCGTCCGGCTCGTAGAGCCGGTAGCTACCCATCGGCAGCGGCAGATCGCCGAACGGCGTCCTGGCCTGGCGCTTGAGGGTATACCAGACCTCGACGGGGACCTGGGACTCGTCGTTGCCGTACTGCGGCAGCGGGCCGTAGTAGTTGAGCTGGCCGCGTACCACGAAGCCCTTCTCCCACGGCGCGGTGGCGGGCTCGAAGAGCGCGACGCTGGTGGTCACGCCGGGCTCGAGCGAGAGCTTACCGGGCACCGTGTAGAGGTGCGCTTCGCCGATCTGCTGCTCGGCGGCGGATCCCTGAGCCACATCGCCCATCGCCATCGCTTTGGCCGCCAGCTCGAAGCGCGGCGCCGGGGCGCCCGGCGCCCGCCCGATCGTGCCCGCGAGCAGCTGCACTTCCGCGTCGCTAACCCGCAGTGACGCCGAAGGAATCGCCGCGGTCCCGTTCACCCGCGCCCCGCCCTTGCCCAGAATCACGCTGTAGCTCGCGTTCCAGCTCGCGCCCTGCGTGAAGTAGCCGAGCCGGAGCGAGGGGCGCGCGGCCGTGGCGCGCAGGGCGAGTGCCAGCGTCGGATCCGTCAGCACCAGCTCGGCCGGGTAGAGCGGCACGGCGGGGCGCTGGAAGACGACCTGGCCGTTGCCCAGCTTGAAGCGCTCGGGATTCACGCCGAGCACCAGAGCGCTCACCGTATCGGCGTCGCTGTGGCCGGGAGGCCCATTACGGCCGGTCCAGAACCTGAGCGTCAGCCCGACGGCCCGGCGCATCGTGTTCGGTTCGTCCACCGATTCGTCGTAGCTCGCCCCGAGCACCGCGACGCCGGAATCGAGTGCGAACACACTGGCGGGGTCGAGCGCGCCGAGCGCCAGGCGCTGGGTGCTCAGCCCGGCCGCCAGCGGGTTGGGCAACGTGCGGCGCACCAGCACGCGGCCATCGTTGTAAATCGTGAGACCGACTTGGGCCACGGCGGGACGCGCAACCACCACCGCGGCGAGCAGGACGAGACGGCGCATGACGGAGCTCCTCATTTGCGCAGCACCTCTATCGCGATCTGGAGCACGATCTTCCGCACCAGAAACATGGCGGCGATCGCAACGGCCGCGACCCAGATGCGGCTGACCGGCCCCAGGGGAATCCGGAGCCAGGCATACCCGATGATCAGCAGTGCCGCAAGGAAGGAGATGATCCGGGCCAGCGGCATTGCACGGCGCATCAGCTCGGCCCTGCAATCGGGGCAGAGGTCGCCCCACTTGATCCCGGCCACCCGCTGCTGGCACCTGGCGCAGGGCGTCGGAGGCCCCTGCGGCTCAGGCGAGGCGAGCGATAATCGCATCCCCGAACTCCCGCGTCGACGCCGTCCCGCCGAGGTCACGCGTCCGGATCCCGGCGTCGCGGACCGTGGCCCGGATGGCGCGGCGCACCCGGTCCGCCGTTGGACCGTCGTCCAGGTGGTCGAGCAGCAGAGCCGCCGCGAGCAGATGCGCCGAGGGATTGGCGACGCCCTTGCCGGCGATGTCCGGCGCGCTGCCGTGCACCGCTTCGAAAATCGCGGCGTCCCTGCCGAGGTTGCCGCCCGGCGTGAGCCCGAGCCCGCCGACCAGGCCGGAGATCTCGTCGCTCAGGATGTCGCCGAAGAGGTTGGTGGTGACGATCACGTCGAACTGCTCCGGCTTGAGCACCAGCTGCATGGCGCAGTTGTCGACGATGTACTCGTTCACGGCGACGCGCCCGGCATACTCCTGGGCGATCGCCCGGCCCACCTCGAGAAACAGCCCGCTCGCCATGCGCAGGATGTT
>CAYNNS010000240.1:4297-5534 GCA_964398345.1 uncultured Gemmatimonas sp.
CCGCCCCCCACCGGCGTGGTGAGCGGACCCTTGAGCGCCACCCGGGTGCGCCGGATGCTCGCCAGCGTCGCCTCGGGCAGCGGAGTGCCTCCCGCCTGCACCGCGGTCAGGCCCGCCTGCTGCTCGTCCCAGGAAAGCTTCGCCCCCGCGGCTTCGAGGACGCGGAGGGTCTGCTCGGTGATTTCGGGCCCGATCCCGTCGCCCGGGATCAGGGTCACGACCTGCGTCATGGGGTGCCGGAGTCGGCCAGGAAGAGCGTGGCGAGCGCCGCGCGATAGGCGCTTTCGGCGGTGGCGCCGGTGCCGACCGCGAGCGTGCGCCAGACCACGCGGCCCAGCCGTCCGTCGGTGAGCACCGCGGAAAGCTGCAGCTTGAGGCTGTCGTCGCCCTCGGGTGTGAGATAGAGCGCGGCGGGAATGAAGGCGTAGCGCGCCCCACTCGACAGTGCGAGCAGCTGGCGGAGATAGCTCCGGAGCGGATCGGGCACTTCCTTGATCGGGGCCCGCATGATCGACTGGCCCATCCGGTCGGGGGCCGGCAGCAGTCCCGCCGAGCGCTGGGCATTGCGGCGCAGCGCGGGGGGCAGAATCCAGGTGACCTCGGGAGCGTGCTCGGATAGCGCGTCACCCAGAAGCGAATCCGCCCAGGTGAGCAGCGCGGCGCGCGCCTTGGCCCCCGCGGTGCCGGGCACGCGGGTGTCGCTCACCAGCATCGTCAGGGGCAGCACGGCCACGCCCTGGCCGGCCAGTCCGGCCGTGGCGAGCGGGATGGCGGGGACCTTGGGCTTGACCGGTTTCTGCTGAGCTACCGCCGGGGCGGCGAGGAGCACAAGGAGGCAGAGGGGTTGCAGAGAACGCATACCATAAAGTAACCGGTCACTCCAGCGACAGCCCGCCGTCGACGACGATGGTCTGGCCGGTGATGTGCCGGGCTTCCTCGGAGCAGAGAAAGGTGATCACCCGCGCCACGTCCTCGGGCTCGGCGATGCGGCCCAGCACCGAGTGTTTGCGCGCCTTGTCGATCACCTCGGGCGGAAGCTGCTGCAGCCGCTCGGTGCGGATGAAGCCCGGGGCCACCGCGTTCACGTTGACGTTGCAGGGCCCCAGCTCGACCGCCACCGCACGGGTTAGGCCCTCCAGGCCCGATTTGCTCGCCGCGTAGCTGGCGACGCCGAAACCGGGATGCCCCGCCAGGTGGGAGCTCACGTTGACGATCTTGCCGTAGCGCTGGCCCCGGA
>CAYNNS010000241.1:0-5530 GCA_964398345.1 uncultured Gemmatimonas sp.
GTGGTCGGGGATGGGGGGGGCCGGGGCCGTGGGGGTCGGGGGCGGGGCGGTCGCGCTGCTGATGCTACCCCGCGACCGTGGCGTGGCGGGAACCCCACCGGCCCCCCCACCGCCGCTGGTCGCTCAGCACGACTCGGCGAAGAGCCCGGCGAGCGTCACGGCGCCGCCACCCCACCCGGTGCCCGCCCCGGCCACGGCGCCGGTTCGCAGTGTGACGCTGGACACCGCGCCGCTCGACCTGGAAGTGTGGAATAGTCCGGCACGACTCGACGGAGAGGTCAAACGCGCAACTCAGCTTTTGAACTCCGAGCAGCTGAGCGCGGGTCGCCGCGCCGAAGCCGCCTATTTTCTTGGCACCGCCGCGAGCTACGCCGGCCGGCGCGATTCTGCCCTGCGCCTGTTTCAATTGGCTTACCGGCTCGACAGCAAGCCGATGTATTTCAAGATGATCCAACAGACCAGGGACTCGATCCGGCCATGACCCCGCTCCGTGGACCCGTCTTCGTCACTGTCCGCGCGCGGACCGACCTCGGGCGCACGCGCGACCACAACGAGGACGCGTTCCTGGTGGCCGACCTCACCACTCGCACCACCGATCTCACCGACGGTGGCCCGCATCAGGTCGGGGAGCGTGGCACCGTGCTCCTGGTGGCTGACGGCATGGGCGGTGCGGCGGCGGGCGAGCTGGCCAGCTCCATGGCGGCCGAGCGCATCTTCCGGAACCTGCTCGAGCACGCCGGCGACCATTCGGGTGACGACACCGAGGCATTCGCCCAGCAGATCAAGGCGGCGGTGGAGGAGGCGAACGAGCACATCCACGCCTACTCGAAGGAACACCCCGACGTGCGCGGGATGGGCACCACCGCCACGGTCGCAGGAGTGCTGGGAAGCACACTCTATCTCGCCCAGGTCGGCGACAGCCGCGGCTACCTCGTGCGCAACGGCACGGCGACGCAGATCACGAAGGACCAGTCGCTGATGCAGCGGCTCGTGGACGCGGGAGAGCTCACCGAAGAGGAAGCCGAGCAGAGCGAGCGCCGCAACATCATCCTGCAGGCGCTCGGCCCCGATGCGAAGATCCGCGTCGATCTGACCTGGCAGGAGCTGCGCCGCGACGACACCCTGGTCATCTGCAGCGACGGACTCTCCGGCCAGGTCAAACGAGAGGAGATCGCGGCGCTGCTGGAACAGGAGACCGATCTCGATCGGCTCTGCGATGCGTTGATCGCGATGGCCAATGAGCGGGGCGGACCCGACAACATCACCGTGGTGCTGGCGCGGTTCGACGGTAATGGCCTCGCGCCGTCGAGTCCTTCGGGTGAAGTCGGCTACCACAGCCTCTCGAAGGACGAGTCGGAAGACGAGCTTCCGGTGCGGGCGCCGCCGGCTCCGGCACCTCCGCTACCGCCTCCACCCGTCGTGGCGGCTCCGCCTCCTGCCCCGCCGGCCCGCAGTGGCTCGCCGGCCGTCATCGCCGCGCTCACGGGCGGCATCCTCGTCATTCTCGTGATCCTCTACTTCCTGCTGCGACGCTGAGCGAGCCCACGCCCTACGCCGAGCTCCGGCACCTCGACGGCGGCTGCGCCGGACAGGTCAAGAGCGTCACAAAGAGCTTCGCCACCATCGGCCGCCACCCTTCGGCCGACGTCCGATTCGATGCCGAGCGCGACCTCGAGGTCTCGGGGCGGCATGCGGCGCTGTTTCGGCAAGGATCGGAGTGGATGCTGCGCGACCTGGGGAGCAGCAACGGGACGCTGGTCAACGGCAAGCCGATCAAAGGCGATCAGCAGCTCCACTCCGACGACGTCATCCGCTTCGGTCCCCGGGGGCCGGAGCTCCGCTTCGTGATTCGTGAGGAGGCGGCGCGAACCGTTCCACCGACGCGGATCGAACCCGTCACGGCGGCACAGGTCGCGCCCTCGACAACGCAGCGGATTCGCGCCGAAGTGGCGCGCCAGACGGCGCCGTGGCGACTCGCGATGGTCGGGCTGGGTCTGCTGATCGGTCTAGGCGGCCTCGGCGTCGCCCTGGGATTGAATCGTCGGGCGCGCGCGCTGGAACGCGACCGGACGATGCTCCTGGCGCGCACCGACACGCTGCTGCAGCGGCTGGACTCGGCGTCCAGCAACGTCAGCTCACTGGCCGCCGCCCTCGCCTCGGCTCGCCAGGAGACCCGCACGCTGCGCACCTCGCTCACCGAGCGTGCCCTCACCGCCGAGCGGCTCGACTCGCTCGCCCGCCGGCTGCGGGCCAGTCTGTCGCGTCACGAGCCGGTGCTGCAGGCCGCGCAGCTCGACGTCTCGCGGATCGCCACGGAGAACGGCGACGCCGTCGGGCTCATCGTCAGCGAATTCCCCGGGGGACACCGGCTCGCCGGCAGCGGCTTTGCGGTGCGGACCCACGGCGACACCGGGTGGATCGTGACGAGCCGGCATCTGGTCGTCGATGCCGGCGGCGCCCATGCCGCGCGCCTGGGCGTGATCTTCAACGGCAGCGGACAGAACTTCCGCGCCGAGCTCGCCGCCACCGCCGATGCGGCGGACCTCGCCCTGCTGGTGACGCGGATCCGGGGCGGGGTCCCGGTGGTCCGCGGGTTAGGGGCCACCCCCGCACGCGACGCGGCGGTGGCCATTCTGGGTTTTCCCTTCGGGCTGGATTTCCCGGTCGGTGACGCCTGGCGCCAACAGGGCGTGAGCCTCTCCCGCTTCGCGGGTACCGTTCAGGCGGTGCGCGGCGACGCGCTCGAGGTGGATGCCTATGGCACGGGCGGCTCGAGCGGCAGCCCGGTCTTCAACGCCGCCGGAGAGGTGGTCGGCGTGGTGTACGGCGGCGATCCCCGGACCTCGGGCCGCATCGTGTACGCGGTGCCGGTCGCCCGGCTCGAGGAATTCCTCAAGCAGGCGGGCCGCTTCTAGTCGTCCCGCGCTCATGCCGGGGTGATGACGCCCAAGACCCGACGCCCGCTCGCCCCGGTCGCGGCGGGCAGGTTGCCCGGCTGACCGTGGAGCGTGAGGTAGCCGAGCAGCGCGAATGCGACGGCCTCCTTGGCATCACCGGAGAAAAAGAGCTCCTCAAAGCGGCGTAACACGCGGCCCTGGCCGGCGAGCCGCGCCGCGAGCGAGCTCCACAGCACCGGGTGATGACAACCGCCACCGGAGGCGACCACTTCGACGCCGGGAGGCGTCCAGCGCTCCAGAGCGGAGGCGATGCTCCGCACCGTAAGCTCGACCGCCGTGGCGGCGGCGTCCGGTGGTGCGGCCCGCCCGAAGAGGCGCTCGGCGAACTGCGAGCCGAAGCGTTCGCGCCCGGTGCTCTTGGGCGGCGGCTGGGCAAAGAAGTCGTCGGCGAGCAGCTCGGTGACCAGGGCGTCGTCGGCGCGGCCACGCGCGGCAAGCACGCCATCCCGGTCATAGGGCAGCGCGGGATCGGTCAGCCGAGCTATGGCATCGATCAGCGCGACACCGGGACCGGTATCGAAGGCGAAGCTGCCCTCTTCGGTCGCGCGGCGCGGGACGTAGGTGAGATTCGCCATGCCGCCGATGTTGAGCAGAATGCGCCCCTGCTGCTCCGCGCCGAACAGCAGGACATCGGCGAGGGGCACCAGCGGCGCGCCTTCTCCTCCCGCCGCGAGATCGCGCCCGCGGAATCCCGAGACGACGCGGACACCGAAGCTCTCCGCGAGTCGCGCGGGCTCGCCGAGCTGCAGGGTGACGATGGGGGGCTCGTGCCAGATGGTCTGGCCATGGAACGCGATGAAATCCAGGCTGGCGGCAGCGAGCTTGCCGCGCGCCAGGACGGCTTCCACCGCCTCTTCAGCCCACTCGGCGATGTGACTGTGCAGGTGCGCAAGGCGTCGGGCACCTGCGGCCATCGCTTCAATGGCTTCCGAGAGCTCGCGGCGTTCTTCCGGGTGGTAGGGGCGATGGGCAAAGGCCAGCAACTCGGCGTGCGTCGGTCCGGTAAAGCGGACCAGCGCCGCGTCCATTCCGTCCAGCGAAGTCCCCGACATCAGGCCTACGCCGAGCCAGGGCCGCTCGGTCACGCGTCGCTCACGGGCGGCGGATCGCCGAGGATGGGGCGCAGGTGATTGTCATGCTTGAGGAGCAGCGCCTCGGCCTCGGTGCGCGAGGAGCCGAGCCGCGCCATCACGATCGCGGTGCGCACGCTGCCGCCCGCCGCGGCGATCGCTTCCCGTGCCGGCCCGCGCTCGACGCCCGCGACCGACATCACGATGCGTTCCCCACGGTCCACCAGCTTCTGATTCACGGCCCGCAGGTCCACCATGAGATTGCCATAGGTCTTACCCAGACGCACCAGCGCACCCGTCGTCAGGGTATTCAGCACGAGCTTGGTCGCGGTCCCCGCTTTCATCCGGGTGGATCCGGTGACGACTTCGGGACCGGTGAGCACGACGATGGTGACGTCGCAGGTCTCCCGCAGCAGCGCGGGCGGCTCCGAGCAGGTGAGAAACACCGTGCGCGCTCCGAGGGCCTGGGCCCGCCCCAGCGCCGCGCGTACGAAGGGTGTCGTGCCGCTCGCGGCGATGCCGATGACGGTGTCGCTGGGCCCCACGCGCCGGGCATCCATCTCGGCGATCCCGGCGTTGGGATCGTCCTCCGCGCCTTCGATGGAGCGGAGCAGCGCGGGGCTGCCACCGGCGATGATCCCGACGACCAGCTCCGGCGGCGTGCCGAACGTTGGGGGACACTCGGTGGCATCCAGCACACCGAGCCGGCCACTGGTTCCCGCACCGACATACAGCAGACGGCCACCCGCCCGGAAGGAGGCTTCGACCAGCTCCAGGGCCCGGGCGATCTCGAGCCGCGCCCGCGCGACGGCCGCGGGAACGCCGGCGTCCTCCGCGGCGATCAGGTCGACCAATTCGAGGGGGCTGGCCACATCGATGCCCGCGGTGCGCGGGTTGCGACGCTCGGTGAGACGCAGCTCGGGTTGGTTCACCGGGGAGGAAAGCGCTGGGTGTGCGAAGCCATTAGGGGAAGTAAATTACGCGGACCATGATCGCCCGTCGACTCCGATTCCCTGCTCTCTTGCTGGCCGGTGTCCTGCCGGGCCGCGCGTTGGCCCAGCGTCCGCTGATCGATTCCGCGTGGGTCTACGCCGGAAAATCGCGCGTCGTCGAGGCGCGGCACGCCGTCGTCGTCTCGGGAAGCCCGATCGCCAGCGAAGTCGGGCGCCAGATTCTGGAGCGCGGCGGCAACGCGATCGATGCCGCGGTCGCGGTGGGTTTCGCGCTCGAGGTCGTCCACCCCGAGGCGGGCAACATCGGAGGCGGCGGGTTTCTGGTGGTGCGGAACGCTGCCGGCGACGTGCATGCGCTGGATTTCCGGGAAACCGCTCCGCTCGGCGCGACGCGCGACATGTACCTCGGTCCCGGCGGGAAGACCGACAAGCGCAGCACGATCGGTCACCTCGCCGCGGGGGTTCCCGGCTCGGTCGCCGGGTTACGCGAAGCCCAGCGCCGCTTCGGCAAGCTGCCGTGGACCGTGCTGCTCGAGCCCGCGATCGCGCT
>CAYNNS010000242.1:0-5514 GCA_964398345.1 uncultured Gemmatimonas sp.
CACTGGCTCAAGCATTCCTGGGGAACACCGAAACCCGCCCCGGAGCCGAGCTGAGCGGTCAGCCAGGCGGAGGCTCGAAGTGCTCGGCGTCCTCGGTCGCGGTCTTCCACGGTGCGGCCTGCCAGTTGTCGTGCCGGGTGGACTGGCGGGTCCAGAAGGGAAGCGGGAGCGCGAGGTGCCGCGACAGCGCGACCGCGTAGGGCTCGTACAGCGCCCGCAGCTCGGCGAGCCGCGTCCGCGCATGGGGATTGTTGAACCGCATCCCCGCCGTCTCCAGCTGGCGGAGCAACTCCCCGTACTCGCCATCCCCAAGACGCTCCACGTGCTCGGGCTGCGCCGCCCTGAAGACCTGGGCCAGGTCGACCATCGCGTGGCGGGCCATCGCAAAGGTCAAATGGGCCTGGCGGACGCACCAGCCGTCGAAGCCCACCTGCACCAGCGCGCTGCCGTCGAGCACGGTCGTGAGGGCGGCAAGCCAGGATTGATTGCCGTGCTGCGAGCGGAAATAGGCTAAGACGGGGTAGGAGAGGTGGCTCTCGAGGACTTCGGCCGCCCAGCGTTCCCACTCGACCAACAGCCGAGTCAGGTCTTCCTGCTTCGCGTCGCCCCGGTAGCGCACCAGCAGCTCTCCCGCTGCGGGCGGAGAGCCGGCGCGGGCATCGAGCAGGGAAATCGCAATTTCCCGCCGCGAGAACGCCTGATAGATCACCGGCAGATACCCGATGATGATCGCGAGGAAGGCAAACCCGAGGCCACCCTCCGAGACGGTGAGCACGCGTGCGAGGGTGGACTGGGGCACCGCGTCACCCAATCCAAGGGTGAAGAACGTCGTCCCGCTGAGGTACCAGTCGGTAAGAAACCCGGGGCTCGTGCCCTGCATCTGCACGGCGGAGCCTCCAGCCCATTGCAGCATGCCGAACGCGAGGATGATGCAGAAGGCCCAGAGCGCCAGAAGCAGCAGCAAGGAGAACGGCCCGAACCAGCCGAGCAGGCTCTCACGAAAGACCGGCGGCACGCGGAGCGCGACGCCGCGCCAGCCCGGCCAGGTCACGCGATAGAACAGCGAGGTCAGGCGAAACTGCCGCTGGACCCGCCGCGGCAGGATCACGGTCTCGAACGCATCGCGCAGCACCAGGAGGAGCAGCACGATCCCGAGACCGCCGAACAGCAGTTTCATCGCAGGAAACGCCGACCCGGTCCCCTCAGGGCTCGCGGCGCTCCGGAGCACCGGCGCGCACTCCCGGCGCGGGAGCGGGCGGCGTGGGCACGTCGTTCCAGTTGATAATCGAATTGAAGATCAGGTTGAACTCTCCGTGGTTCTGCCAGCGATAGATCGGATTGTTCGCGAAGAGCAGCACCCGGCCCTTGCCGTTGAACGCGTTGGGGACGTCGACCGCGAAGGCGCGTCCCTTGAGGTTGTCGGCGCCAGTCATGAGCCCGCTCAGCACCGAGGCATCACCACCCTTGTACTGTGCCAGCACATTGCCCTGATCGGCGATTCCTACCCGGAAGACCTGCGATCCCTGTCCGAACTTGAGCGGGAAGGTGCCGCCCTCGTAGCCGTAAAACACCGGATGATCGGGGCGCTTGATCTCGGCCACCACGAGCGGCTTCTGTGCCGTCACGCCGGTGGGCGCTTCGGTGTCCACGGTGTGAGCGAACCCGAACTCGATCGGAAAGCGTACCGCGCCGAGCGTCGCGATCAGCGTGCCGCCTTCACTCAGGAACTGCTCGAAAGCGGTGACGCCCGCCTGGCCGAAGCCGCCCGTCATGTCGGGAGTCTCCCCGTACATGCCGAGGAAGCGGAGCTTGTCGCTCTTCTGATACGGCTGGGGTTTCGCTGCCGGCGGTGCGAGGACCGCCGCGCGCGTGATGTTCTGGGCCGCCATCAGAATCACGTCGTAGTCTGCCTTGAGGTGACCTTTGGCGACCCGTTCCTTGAAGATCAGGTCGAAAGGAATCCCGAACTGATCGAAGGCGTGACGATACCAGCCGAGCTCCTGGGTGCCGGTCCATTGGGAATAGATGGCGACGCGGGGAACATCGGCGTCATGCGTCTTGACCGTCGGAAGCGCGCCGAGCAGCGCGGCGGTGAGCCCGAGCGAATCGGCGGCGTTCCGCGCCGCCTGCAGGTCAGCGGCGGATCCGCTGATCAGGAACGATCCCGGCGGGAAACTCACGCCCTCGGCGCTGAAGCTCTGTTCCGCGACCTGCATGGGCAGCTGTCGCAAGCGGTAGCGGAACGCGATCATGTTGGTGGAGCCGTAATGCGCCACGGCGAGACCCGCCGTTCCGCTGCCGCTCAGCTTGCCGTGCCACTGAGCGACGGTGACGGGAGTAACCCGCGCGTCCAGAATGTCCTTGCTCTTGATCTCTTTCACCGCGACGTTCATCGCAAAGCCCATCGACCAGCCGCTGTCGTCGTAGGTGGTGAGGGCCGGATCGGGGTAGTCCTGCCGCTCGAGCAGGTTGCGCGCCAGGCGCCCGTAGGGCTGATCCAGCTTCACGAGGTAGGAGCCGGCGGGCAGGGTGTCCGCCCCGGATTGCCAGGCTGAGGCCAGCATGCCGACCTCGATGCCCTGGGCGCGAAAGATGTTGACCAGCGTGACCACCCGGGTCATGTCGCGCTGCAAGGGAAACGCATACGCGAAAGGCGCCTTGGTCCTGCCATCCTCGATCGCGTTCCGGGTCTTCACGTAGAAGTTCTCGAGCACCAGGTTGGGAAACATGGCGGTGAGCTGCAGCGCCGAAAGCACGCCCGTCTCCATGTAATTGGTGTTGTTGCGTCGCGTGAAGCTGGTCAGCGCGTTCGGCGGAATCGCAATGCCGCGATACCATTCGCGCGGCTGCCCACCGCCGCGGCCCGTGGGCACCGCGGGACGTCCCACCCCGCCCGGAGCCCGGTTGGTCGCCGAGGAATCGCTGCGGGTACTGTCGCGACTGCGGGCATTCCGCAGGGAGTCGAGATTCACGTCGCTGCCGGACTGGGTCTCGTACATCCGCATCATGCCGTTGTGATTGTACGCCACCGAGCCGAGATACCCCGGCGACCAGCCGTCCATGAAAGCATGGGTATAGACGCCGGGCATCCCCCACTTGGTCATCTGCGAGAGCTCCCAGTTGGAAAAGAAGGGCAGCTCGGCGAAGAGCAGAGGATCGAGGTTGGGGTTCTGCGGTGGACCGCCGCTGTAGGTGTACAACAGCGGTTGCGCTTCGTGCAGGTCGTGCATGATGGGCGGATGCGCGGTGTAGTACCAGTCGGTGATCGCGCGCATCGACAGCTGCGACCGGTTGATGTCGCGGTTGTTGTCGTGGTAGACGTACTTCCCCCATTCGGGCCCCGCGAAGGTGCCCCGGCCCACCCCGGTCCCCGGCCCACCTCCCCCGGCGCGCGCCGCCGCGGTGTCCGGTGCCGGGGACGGTGCCGAGCGGCCCAGCTCCAGTCCGCGATAAAACCAGTCGACATTGCGATCGCGGCCGTCGGGCTCGGCGGCCGGGGTGACGGACACGATGACGGCATTGCGAATCTGGGTGATGAGCGGGGAAGTCTCGGTCGCGAGACGATAGACCAGTTCCATCAGCATTTCGGACGGACCGGTCTCCCCGCTATGGAGCCCGCCGATCAGGTGATAGTGGGGCCGCGTCGTTTCGATCAGCTGGCGCACCTGCTCGGGAGAGAGCCCGCGTGGGTCGGCGAGCTTGGCGAGATTGGCGCGATTCCGGGTCAGGTTGCGGAGGTTCTCCTCGGACGATACCCAGACCACCACCAGCTCCCGCCCCTCGTCTGACTTGCCGATACTCTCGACCAGCACGCGCGGGGTCGCCGCGGCGAGCGCGCGGTAGTACTTCAGAATATCGGCGTAGTAGGTGAGGGTTTTGGGCGCGCCGATGTAATAGCCCAGTACGTCCTGGGGACTGGGGATCCCGGCAACCTTGGGCAGGTGGTCAACCAGCGGGCTGCCGTAGCGCGGCTCACTCGTCCATTGCGCGTAGGCCTTGGCAAAGGCCGCGTCCTGCGACTGCCTCGGGTCGCGGGTTTCCGTGACCATCTGCTGCGCCGCGAGACGCTTGCCGGCAGCGAGCGCGAGCGCGAGCCCCAGCCCGGAGGCGATTCTCGACCACGAGGTACGCATGGGAAACCCTTTGCGGGAGCTGATTTCGGGATAGTACGGGATCGCGATCAGCTTGGGAAGCAGCGATCGAGGTCCGTGGCGATTTCAATGTCCGATTCCGGCGAGCCCATGAGCCGTTTCGACCGATAGATTCCGGCATGCCACCGGTTCGCAGCCGGCCGTTGCCGTCCCCCGCGGTCTGCCGTCGGGCGCTTGCAGCCCGCGACGCGCGTTTCGATGGCGTCTTTTTCGTCGGGATCACCTCGACACGGGTGTATTGCCGGCCTACCTGTCCGGCCCGGGTTTCCTATCACAATCGGCGGCGCTTCTTCGATTCCGCCGCCGCCGCGGAGCACGCCGGATTTCGTCCCTGCCTGCGGTGCCGCCCAGAGCTGGCACCGGGCCGCGCACCGATGGACGCCGTACCGCGCCTCGCGCGCGTGGCGGCGGACCGGATCGGCGCCGGGGCGTTGAACGGGCATAGCGTCGCCGACCTCGCCGGGGAGCTGGGGGTCAGCGAGCGTCATCTGCGCCGAGCCCTCGAGCAGGAGATCGGCGTCTCTCCGACGGAGCTGGCACAAACCCACCGGTTGCTCTTTGCCAAGCGGCTGCTCGCCGACACCGCGCTTCCGGTCACCCGGATCGCCTTTGCCAGCGGATTCCAGAGTCTGCGCCGCTTCAACTCGGTCTTCCGCGAGCGCTATCGGCTGAGTCCCCGAGACTTGCGCCAGCGCGGCCTCGAACGCGGCGCGCGCGGACGCTCCTCACCGGAAGGTGAGCTCGTCGCCCTCACGCTGGCGTACCGGCCGCCGCTCGCGTGGGACGCGCACCTCGCGCTGCTGGCCCGGACCCTGCTTCCCGGTGTCGAGCTGGTACAGGGCCGGCGCTATCTCCGCACCGTGAGCCACGACGGCCATGCCGGCGTGATCCGGGCCGAAGACCATGGCCGGAGCAACGGCCACGGGCGCGTGGTGCGCAACCAGCTCGAGGTGCAGGTGGATGCGGCGCTGCTGCCGGTGCTGATGCCGCTGCTGGCGCGGCTGCGCCGGATGTTCGATCTCGACGCCGACCCCGGCGTGATCGACGCCCAGCTAGCACAGGGCGGGTTAGGGGCGCTCGTGCGCCGGCACCCTGGGCTGCGCATCCCGGGAGCCTACGACGGTTTCGACGCCGCCCTGACGACCCTGCTGCTCGATCCCGAGGCCGGCGGACCCGACCCGTTGGGCACTGCGGAACGCCTGGTCGCCGCCTACGGCGAACCCTTCGACAGCGGCGTGCCGGGATTGACGCACCTGGCACCCTGTGCCCCACGCGTGGCAGCGGCGGGCGCCGCTTCGCTCACGGCGTTGGGTGCGCTGCCCCGCACGGCCGAGACGATCGCTGCCATCGCCCGGGCCCGCGC
>CAYNNS010000243.1:0-5503 GCA_964398345.1 uncultured Gemmatimonas sp.
TGGCACTGCTCGATTCCCCGCGCAAGAAATCCATTGTGGCGATCCTCTTCGCCGCGCTGCTCGGCTACATCCTCTATTCGGGCGAGGGCCTCAAGATGATCGGCGTGAGCGGCCTCAAGGTCGCCCAGGATCACGCCAAGGCGATGGATGACTCCGTCAAGGCACTCACCGCCCAGACCGACAGCGTCAAGCGCGAGCTGGCCAAGGGATCGCCGGACGACCTCAAGAAGACGACCGAGCAGTTCCGCGAAATGCTCGACACGCTCAAGGTGCTGGTGCCCGAGAAGGGCGAGGTGCCCGGCCTGATCGACGCGATCTCGACCCGCGCCAAGATCCGCGGGGTGCATCTCGCCGTGTTCACGCCGGAGCCGGTCGAGAACGGCCCCGCGCCCTTCGATACCTATCGCTATCGCGTCTCGGTGATCGGCCACTACGACCGGATCGGCGAGTTCCTCACCGACGTCGCGGCGCTGCGCCGCATCATCGTGCCGATCAACGTCTCGCTGGTCGCCGCGAACCCCGCCTCGGCGAAAGCGCTGGGCGACACCAGCAAGGCGATGCTCGAGGCCAAGCTCGAGGTCAAGACCTTCGTCAAGTCCGGGGTGGAAGGAGCGCGGCCATGACCAGACTGCTCGGCAACGCCGCGCTGCTGCTCGCGCTGTACGGCTGTGGTGGCGGCGCCAACGGCGCCACTCCGGCGCCCAGCCCGGCGCCCGGAGGCGCTCTGGAAGAAGAGACCGCGGCCAAGACACCCGCGAACAAGGCCGCGGAACCAGCCAAACCCGCCCCCAAGATCGATCCATCGCTGATTCCGCAGCCGGGTGCTTCGCTGCAGCGGGAGTCCTATAGCTACGGCGGCGGCAGCCGTGATCCCTTCGCCTCGGTGCTCGAAGGCACCTCCGTCGGTCCCGAGCTCGCCGACCTCGACCTGACCGGGATCTACTACATGGAGCGGGCGCCCGCGATGAGTGTCGCGGTGCTCAAGGATCGGGTCACCGGCAAGCGGTACTCCGTCCGCGAAGGCGAACGGGTGGGACGGGCCCGGGTCTCCAACATCAAGCCGAAAGACGTGACCTTTACGGTCGATGACTACGGAACGCAGCGTGAGGTGACGCTGTCGATCCGCAAGCGAGAGGACATTACCCCATGATCCGTCGTTCCTGGTCGCTCCTCGCAGGCGCGCTGCTCTTTGCCCCCACGGGTCCGGGTACCCCGGTCCGTGACGGCGAGGTCCGCGCGGTCAGTCTGGTCCCCGCGTCGGGGGGGGGCCGCGCCGAGCTGGTCATTCAGGTTCACGGGGCGGTCGACGTGGCCGACCGGGTCCTGTCCGATCCCGCGCGCATCGTGCTCGACCTCACCGGCGCCACGCTCTCCCCTGACGTCGGTCGCTACGACGGAGTCAAGCGGGCCGGCGTGCTGAACGTCCGGGTCAGCCAGTTCACCCCGCAGGTGGTTCGCGTCGTGCTCGACGTGGAGCGCCTGCTGCCCTATCGCATCGAGCGCGGCAGCGACGCCATCAAGGTGTCGTTCGGCGCCGAGCAGGGTTTCCTCGCCTGGAACGGCGGCGCCATTCCCGCCGCGGAGCCGGCCGAAACCCCAGCTCCAGCTCCCGCGGCGGCGCCGGTTTCGGCTCCGCCGCCCGGTACCAACCTGATCCGTACCGCGACGCAGCAGCGGGGCATTCCGCGGATCAACGTCACCTGGTACGACGCGGACATTCAGGACGTCATCTCCGGCTTCCAGAAGGTCAGCGGGAAGTCGATCATTCTCGGGAAGGGCATCAAGGGCACCGTCACGGCGGAGATCGTGGACCAGCCGTGGACCGACGCCTTCTACGGCATTCTCTCGGCACAGGGCCTCTCGGTGCAGGAAATGCCGGGCGGAATCCTCCGCGTCGACGCGCCGACCAACCTCGCCGAGATCGACTCGCTCGAGCCGAAGGAAACCCGGCTGGTGCGGGTGAACTACGCGCGCGTGGGCGAGCTGGTGAACTCGGTGAAGGGTGTGCTCACCAAGCGCGGTACCGCGACGCCCGACACCGCGACCAACACCATCATCCTGACCGACACCAAGAGCAACATCGAGAACGTGGTGGATTTCGTCACCCAGCTCGATCTGCGGCCCAAGCTGGTCTCGATCCAGGCGAAGATCATCTTCGTCGATCGCACCGACCTCGAGCAGCTCGGCTTCAAGTACGACATCGGCAGCCGCACCCAGTTCTACAACTCGGTGGTCGGTCGGCCCGACCCCGCCACGGGCTTCACCAAGCCGTACGCGCCCGGTGTCAACATCGTCGACCTGGGAGGCAACCAGCTCGCGGCGGTCGGCAACGCGACCTCGATCATCACAGCGCCCGCCATCGACCTGATGTTCTCGACGGCGCTGGGCGGCTTCTCGATCACCAGCTTCCTGCAGGCGCTGCAGGACGTGGAATTGTCGGACGTGCAGGCGGAGCCGACCATCACGACGCAGGACAAAAAGCAGGCGACCATCCGGGTGGGTGAAGACATTCCGGTCCGCGTCATCGACGTGGCCTCGGCGCAGAACTCCCCGGGAACCGTGGCGCGCGCCAACGTGCAGTTCCGCGAGACCGGTATCAAGCTGCTGGTGACGCCGCACGTGACCAACGACGGGCAGATCTCGCTCGACCTGGCCACAGAACGCTCCAGCCTCCAGACGCTGGCCGCGGCCGACCTCGGCTTCATCATCGCGAAGCAGGAAACCAAGAACCAGCTGCTGGTGGCCGACGGCGAAACCGCGGTGATCGGCGGGCTCACGGTGACGACGGTCGAGAAGTCGCGCGCCGGCATCCCGCTGCTCTCTTCGCTCCCGCTGATCGGCAGCCTCTTCAGCTTCTCCAGCACCAAGGAGAACCGGAAGGACCTGATCATCCTGGTCACCCCGCGCGTCGTGGGAGACGGATCCGTCCCGCCGTCGTGATCGGCGCGGTTTTGGGTTAGCTTGAGAGGCCCGGTGTCGAACCGGGCCTCGCTTTTTTTCGGGAATACGCATGCGGCTCCGCTTCACCACCGCGGGTGAATCGCACGGGAAGGCCCTCGTCGTCATCGTCGAAGGGCTCCCTGCGGGCTTGCCCGTCAGCGCCGAGTTCATCGACGCCCAGCTGGTGCGCCGGATGCAGGGCTACGGCCGCGGCGCGCGCATGAAGCTCGAGCGCGACCGCATCGAGTGGCTGGCCGGCGTCAGGGCAGGGGAGACGCTGGGCTCCCCGGTCTCCCTGCTTATCAAGAACCTCGACTGGGCCAACTGGGAGGACGTGATGGCCGCCGAGGGGACCCCGGGCGACCTGCGGCGGCGGCGGGTTACGCGGCCCCGGCCGGGTCACGCCGACCTGGTCGGGGTGCTCAAGTACGACCGGCTCGACGCCCGCGACATCCTGGAGCGGGCGAGCGCCCGCGAAACCGCAGCGCGGGTGGCCGCTGGCGCTCTTGCCCGCCGGTTGCTCGAGGAGTTCGGTGTGGAGATCGGGAGCCATGTGGTTTCCGTCGGAGGGATTGCCGCTCCTCCCTCCTCCCCCCTCCCTGCTCCCCTCAACGAAGTCGCCGACCAGTCAGAGATCCGCGTGATCGACCGCGCGGTTGAGCAGCAGATCATCGCGCGGATCGACAAAGCCAAGAAGGACGGCGACACCCTCGGCGGCGAGATCGAAGTCGTGGCGCGCGGCGTCGTGCTCGGCCTCGGCAGCCACGCCAACTGGGATCGCAAGCTCGACGGCCGGCTCGCCGGGATGCTGATGTCGATTCCCGCGGTGAAGGGCGTGGAGATCGGCATGGGGTTCCAGGCGGCGCGGGTGCCCGGCTCGCAGGTGCACGACGCAATTGAAACAGACGGACAGATGAAGGGACAGAAGGGAGGCTTCCGGCGGCGGACCAACAACGCCGGCGGGCTCGAGGGAGGGATGACCACCGGCGAGCCGCTGGTGGTGCGAGTCGCGATGAAGCCGATCTCCACGCTGATGTCGCCGCTCAAGACCGTCGATCTCTCCACCGGCCAATCCGCCAACGCCCAGAGCGAGCGCTCCGATGTCACCGCGGTGCCGGCGGTCGGTGTGATCGCCGAGGCGCTGGTGGCGCTGGTGCTGGCCGACGCCATGCTGGAGAAGTTCGGCGGCGATTCCCTGAGCGAGCTGCGCCGCAACTACGACGGCTACGTCACGAGCCTGGGCCGACGCTGGAGCGAGCTCGCGAGCGGTCCGCAGCCGGAGCCGTGAAGCAGCACGTCATCCTGGTCGGACTCCCCGGCGCCGGCAAGACCACCGTCGGGCGCCGCTCTGCGGAGCTGCTGGCGGCCGACTTCATCGACATCGACGAGAGCGTGGAGACCGACACCGGCCGGTCGATCGCGGCGATCTTCGCCAACGCCGGCGAAGCCGAGTTCCGCAGGCTGGAGCGCTCCGCGATGCAGCGCGCACTGGCGGCGCCGGCGCGGCTGATCGCGGCGGGGGGCGGCTGGATCATGCAGCCCGGAAACCTCGAGGACGCGCGCAAGGCCGGCGCCTGCGTGCTCTACCTCAACATCTCGCCGAACGTCGCCGCTACTCGGCTGAGAGGCGACAATAGCCGTCCGCTGCTCGCCGGCGATCGCGGCGCGCGGCTGCGCGCGCTACTCGATCAGCGGGAAGCGATGTACCAGAACGCCGATCTCGAGGTGGATGCCGAGGGTGATGTGGAAACGGTCGCCGGCAAGGTGGCCCGGGTCATCAGTCGCGACGCCGCCCGGTGAGCGAGCTGCGCGCGGTCGTCGTCGGCGGTGGACTCGCCGGGTCGGAAGCGGCCTGGGCACTGGCCAACCGCGGCGTGCGGGTTACGCTCCACGAGATGCGGCCCGCGACCGCAACGCCGGCCCACCAGACCGGCCGCCTCGCGGAACTCGTCTGCAGCAACTCCTTCAAGTCGGTCGAGCTGGCCAACGCCCATGGACTGCTCAAGGCTGAGCTCCGGCTGCTGGGCAGCCTGCTGCTCGAGTGCGCCGATCAGGCCCGGGTGCCCGGTGGCGCAGCGCTGGTAGTGGACCGCGACGTCTTCTCCGCCGCGGTGGACGCGAAAGTCCGGAGTCACCCCAACGTCACCATCGCGACCGGTGAGGTGACCCAGCTGCCGGCCCCGGGTATCGTGGCGACCGGACCGCTCACCTCCCAATGCCTCGCCGACGCGATCGCGGCGCGGCTCGGTACCACCGCACTCGCGTTCTACGATGCGATCGCGCCGATCGTGAGCAACGAGTCGCTGGACCATTCGCGGCTCTACCGCCGCTCGCGCTACGAAAAGGGGGACGGCGACGACTATCTCAACGCTGCGCTCTTTCAGACCAACCTCGTCGGTGGTACCAAGCCTCCCATTCACTTCAACGAGTACGGCGGCACGTTCGGCGGCCCCGTCTGGATTCCAAAGCTCTACCACGGCCGGCAGAAGACGTTCTTCTTCTTCTCGTTCGATGGGACGCGCAACCAGGACCCGCGCCCCGGCAGCATTCGCTCCGTGCCGAC
>CAYNNS010000244.1:0-5500 GCA_964398345.1 uncultured Gemmatimonas sp.
CCCGCGCCTTGGCGAAGCTGGTGTCCAGCTGCGTGGGCGTCCGGGAGCCGTCGCGGTCCAGGTAGAGCAACACGTTAATGGCCGCGCTGCGGCTCAGGTCGAAGCCGAGCGACGAGCCCGCGTTCTGGCACGCCAATACGACCGCGGCAACGCCGAGCGCGAGAGCGAGACGAGCGCCGGTGGTACGCATCAGTATTCCATCCTCAAGCCGAAGCGGATGAGCCTGGGCTCGACGCGCCGGCTCAGCAGGGATCCGAAATTGGGGTTGGCGACGAACGGCACGGTCACCTTGCCGTTGCCGCCGGAGCTCAGCGATTGTGCCGGATCGATCAACAACACCGCCCGATCCACGATGCCGGTCTTGCTGCTCACGACGTTGAAGCCGTCGATGGTGAGCCGGAGCGAGCCGCCACCGGAAATGCTGATCGGCAGGCCGATGCTCAGGCTGAGATCGAGGGCCTGCACGCTCTTGCCACGGCAGCTGTTCCGCTCAGCGAAGCTGCCCGCGACGACGCTGCAGCCCCCGGCGGAGAGTGCCGCTTCGAGGGTCGGATCGACGAAGGCGGGGTCGTTGGTGCCGCCGCCATCGGCGTTGAGATCGACACCGGGGCGGAAGCCGGGCGTGAAGGGCAGCCCCGAGCGCCAGCGCCAGCGGGCGCCGACGGCGATCGGCGTCTTGCCGGTCATGCGGTAGGTTGCCGAGGCGGCGACGCGATGCGGTACGTCCAGGTCGGAGCGGCCCGCGCTCCAGTCGCCTCCGCCGCTGGGGAGGCCGCCCGGGAAGGGATCGAGCTGATCGGCGGGGTCCGCCGCGAGCAGCCCGACCAGGTTGTCGGTGGTCTTGCCGTAGGTATAGGACGCGTCCAGCGTGAGGCCGCGCGTGGCGTGGTGCTCGACGGTCGCCGTCACCTCGTAGTGGTCGACGTACCCGGTCGGAGCTAACCCGCTCACGAGATCGAACTTGTCGAAGCGGTGATTGGAGCCGGGCGCCGCGGTCACCAGCCCACCCTGCTGCACCAGACTGCCGAACACCGGCCGCCCATCCTGGGTGCTGCGTCCCGAGGCATCCGGACGGTTCAAGTCCTGCCGGCGCAGCATGAAGTCGGTATGCCCGTAGCTTCCCGACACCGAGACCATGGTGCCGCCCTTGATGCCCCGCGTGATGCCGAGATCAAACTTCGAGGTGCGGGGCGATTTGTACGAGGGCGCAAAGAGCGTGAGCCGTTCGCTGCTCGACGTCGCAGCGGCGCTCGGCAGCGTGGGCCAGCTGGCAAAGGTTCCCTGCGCCCGCTGTACCTTGGCGGCGCCGTCGAAGAGCATCGCCTCGGCAAAGAGCGCGGGGTCGAGCTCGCCGCGGTACAAGCCGCCACTGCCACGGATGATCCACTCACCGCGGTTCTGCAGGTTCCACAGGAAGCTGCCCCGCGGAGAGATGCCACCGCGGTACCTGGGGGTGTAGTCGTTCGCAATTCCCGTCGCCGAGGCCCAGGCAGTATCGCCGGCGATCTTCTTGCTCGGGAGGATCTGAGTATCGTAGCGCAGTCCACCCTGAATCTGGATCTCCGGCGATGCCGCCCAGGTGTCCTGCAGGAAGAACCCCGGAGAGGTGACGGTGAACTTGGCGGACGGGCTGGGGGCCGTGACCTGCATGAAGGTCCCCCTGCCGTTGGCAAATTGAGTCAGATCCCCGAAGAGAAAGAGGCCGTCGGCGGCGTAGTGGTAGCTCTGCTCGTAGCTCACGAAGTCGAGGGCCAGGCCACCCTTGATGCGGTGCTGGCCGGAGCTGTACTGCACCGCGTCAGAGAGATCGACGCGCTTCTGGTCGAAGGTTCCCGGCAGCGCGGGTGAGGCACCGAAGGCGACACCTTCACCGGAAATCAGGGTTCCGGCCACCGCCTCGCTGGTCCATTCCCGCCGCGCCAGGCTGAGACCGAGGCGGAACTCGTTCGCCACCTCGGCGCCCGAAGTCGTAATGCCGGCGGAGGCGGAGAGATCGTGGGCCTTGAGGTTGCTCGCCGTACCCGCGAAGAGATCGGCGCCGAGCAGCGGGTTGGTTTCCTTCCACGCGGCGAAGCCAAGCCGCGCCTGCAGCCGATTCCGCTCACCGAGCTGCCAATCGAGCCGCGCCTGACCATGGCCGCCCTTCCAGCTGCGCACGGTAGGAGCTGCGAAACGTCCGAGCGAAGTATTGAAGCTGTCGCTGCCGATGGCCGGGACCAGCTGGCGCAATGAGCCCGCCTGACCGCCAAAGCGCGTCGAGTCGAGGGCCCAGGGGTTGGCGGTGGGCTGCAGGAGTGATTCGTAGGCGCCCTCGATCAGGAGGTGCGCGGTGTCGGGCACGATCGAGGCACTGAGCACCGCGCCGACCTGGAACGAGGTGCCGGTGCTGTCGCCCGGGTTATCGAGCTTGTTCTGGCCGAGCTTGGCGGTGGAGAAGGTGGCGTAGGGCGCGACGGTGAGCTTCCCGCCGCCGGTGCGGGTTTGCGCCGCTACCAGCGTCCCCGGACCACCGCGCCACTCCAGATCGGGCGCGGGCCCGAGGAACTGGACCTGATTGAGGCCTTGCCGAGAGAAGACCGGCGTGCCGGGCGGCTCGGCGCGAAGGCCGGGGTGGCGGAGCAGGGTCTCCCACACTCCGTCGACAAAGAGGCGGCTTTCCCAGATCGCGAGTCCGCTGGCGCCGATGCCTAACCCGTCGCGCCCGTCACCGGGAGAGAGTACGACGGGGGCGAACTTGGCCGTGCTGCTCAGATCGAGCGGCCGGTCGAAGGCGCCGAGCGCGCTGCCGGTTACGAGCACACCCGCGGCGCCGCCGGCACGGGCCCCGGCGCTGGTGGCTTCTTCGATAGTGGTGACCGGTGGAGGCTTGCGCTGCAGGGAGATCACGACCACGGTGGCGGCGCCGGGCGTGACGACGATCCCGGAGGTGCGAACCGGCTGGAAGCCGATCTGCTCGGCGAGCACGCGGTACTCACCCGGAGAGACGAGCTGGAGCATGAAGCCGCCGCTCCGATTGGTGGATCGGGTGGCGACCGCCATTCCACCGCGACTTTCAACGGTGACGGTCGCGCCGGCGATCGGCGCGCCATCGGCACTTTGCACGGTCCCGCGAAGGCTGCCCGAGGTGAGGCTCTGGGCTGCCAGCGGGGCCGCGGCGGCGCCGAAGCACACGGCCAAGCCGCTCACCAGCAGAGAGATACGGCGCTGGAACAGCACGAACGCTCGCATAGCGCTCCCGAAGGCGCGGGAAGTTTGGACCGCTCGAATTGCTCTGGCTCGATGCCATTCATTGCAGGTTACGAGCCACCAGCTATCAGCCGTCAGCTATCGGCTAAGCCGTTGCCAGTTAAAGGTATCAGGACGGGTGGTCGCTGGAAGCTGGTAGCTGATAGCCGATAGCTGATAGCTTCCACCGATGGCCGCGCTGTCCTTCCGGAACCGCATCCTGCTCGCCTTGCTGCTCCTCGGTGCGGTGCCGTCGGCCATTTTGAGCTCCGGTCTGGTACTCACGCTTCTCAAGAACAATCCGGCGCGCTCCAGTCAGATTGTCCTCGACACGGTCCGTACCACCGGCAAGGCGCTGCTGCAGACGCTGGACACCACGCGGCTCGACCCCAGAGAGCACCGTGCGCTGCACGATCACGTCAATGCCCTGAACAGCGCGCTCCGGCTTTCCCGGCGGGGCTTCTTCTATAGCCGCTACAAGGTCCGGGGACTCGCCCTCGCGATCAGCGTCCTGGGGTTGTTGCTGCTGTACTCCGCCGTGCTCCTGGCCCGCTCGCTCTCCCGCCAGCTCGCTACGCCGATCGACGAATTGCTCGGGTGGATGGGACGGATCCGGCGTCACGAGTCGCTGCCGCCCGAAGAAGCGCGGCGGGGGGCGCCGGAATTCGCGGTGCTGCGTACCGCATTGCGGGAGACCGCGGCATCCCTCGAGCTCGCGCGGGCTTCGGAGCTGGAATCGGAGCGGCTGCGCGCCTTCCGTGAGGTAGCGCGGCGCGTGGCGCACGAGATGAAGAACCCGCTGACACCGGTCCGCTTTGCGATTGGCCAGCTGAACCGCTCGAACCTTCCGGAACAGCAGGAGGCCCTCGAAGTCCTACGCGCCGAAACGGCGCGGCTGGAGCAGCTGGCGCGCGACTTTGCCAACCTGGGCCGGCTCCCGGAAGGGCCGGCGGCGGAAGTGGATCTCGGCGAGCTGCTCGCCGAGTTGCTGCACACGTCGGTGCCGGCGGAGATGCGGCACGCGCTCCAGGTGAAGGCGGGGGCGCCGCACATCGTGGGACACTACGACCCGCTGCGGCGCGCCTTCGGCAACCTGATCCGCAACGCGGTGGAGGCGAGCGGCGGGCGCGGCACCATCGAAGTTTTCGTTTCACCCGACGGCGACGGGGTGCGCGTCGCGATCGCGGATCATGGCCCCGGCGTCGCGGCGGCACTGCGTAACCGGATCTTCGAGCCCTACGTGACCGACAAGGTGGAAGGCACCGGTCTCGGGCTCGCGATCGTGAAGCAGGCGGTGGAGCTGCACCACGGCAGCGTTGACGTCTCCGAGACCCAGGGCGGCGGGGCCACGTTCATCGTGCGGCTGCCGCGGAGTCCGACCGGGACCTACCCGGTCCCCACACCAGCACCCGCGGTCGAGCGACGCGTCGCTGACCGGCGGCGGAGGACACCATGAAGCCCCGCGTGCTGATCGTCGACGACGAGGCCAACATCCGCCGCATGCTCGCGGCCCTGCTCAAAGCCGAGGGCTTCGAGACCGAGGAGGCGCCCAACGGCAACTCGGCGCTGCTGCAGCTCGATCAGCTGCATCCCGATGCGATCCTGCTCGACTTGCAGATGCCGCCGGGCCCGGACGGCCTGGAAACGCTGCGCCAGCTGCGGGAGCGCGACGCCTCGACGCTGGTGATCATGATGAGCGGCAAGGCGCAGCTCACCGACGCGGTCAAGGCGATCAAGCTCGGCGCGTTCCAATTCCTGGAGAAGCCGCTCACGCCCGAAGCGGTGCTGGTCGCGCTCCGGAGCGGCATCGAGCTCACCCGCGCGCGCGCCGAGACGCGGGCGCTTCGGGCCCAGCTCGGGCCCCGGGCGGACCTGGTCGGCAAGAGCCCGAAGATGGACGACGTGCGCGCGCTGATCGCGCAGGTCGCACCGACGGAAGCGCGGGTGCTGATCATGGGCGAGTCGGGCACCGGCAAGGAGCTGGTCGCGCACGCGATCCACCGCGCGAGCTCCCGCGCGCCGCGGCCGATCGTCTCGGTCAACTGTGCCGCCATCCCCCGCGATCTCGTGGAGTCGGAAATGTTCGGACACGAGCGCGGGGCCTTCACCGGGGCCACCGATCGCCGACTCGGCCGCGGCCACCTGGCCGAGGGGGGGACGTTGTTCCTCGACGAAGTGTGCGACCGCAACCCCGAGGCCCAGGCCAAACCGGCTCGGGTGTAAGGGAAGGGAGAGCATCCGAGACACAGGACCGGCGCGGGGACGAGGGAGGACG
>CAYNNS010000245.1:0-5441 GCA_964398345.1 uncultured Gemmatimonas sp.
GACCAGGCCGCGCTCGGATTGTTTCAGGCGGTGAAGGAGAGTCCCGGCGTCTACGCGTTCGGCGCCAACTCCGATCAGACCAGCCTGGCGCGCGAGCGGGTGCTCGGCTCGGTCGTGATTGATCTTCCCAAGGCCTTTCTCGCCATCGCGCGCGAAGTCCAGGCGGGGCAATTCCACCCCCGGGTCGAAAGCTTCGGTCTGGCGGGCGGCGTGCTGCGCTACGACCCTAACCCGGAGCTCCTCGCTCTCATCCCCCCGGCGCTGCGGGCCCGCCTCGCGGCGGCGCGCGACTCGATTCTCGCCGGGACGCTGCAGCCACTCGCCGGCCGCTGAGCCGCATGCCCGCCGTCCTCGCGACGCTGACCGAATACCTCGACGCCTTTCTCCGGGTGCGTGAGGTACCCGACGAACCCAACGCCGTGAACGGCCTGCAGGTCGAAAACGCCTCGGGACGGGTCGCACGGATCGTGGCGGCCGTCGACGCAAGCCTGCAGACCATCGGGGCGATCCGGCAGGACGGAGAGCCGGTGCTGCTGCTGGTGCACCACGGCCTGCTCTGGGATGGCAACGTCGCCCTGGCCGGCCGGCGCTATCGCCGGGTGCGGGCCCTGTTCGATCGCGACATCGCGCTCTACTCGGCACACATCCCGCTCGACGTGCACCCCGAAGTGGGCAACAACGTGCTGCTGGCTCAGGCGCTGGGGCTGGGTTCCCTGGAGCCCTTCGATCTCTACCGGGGAATTCCCATCGGCATTCAGGGGACCCTCGATCCCGCGCCGGGCCGCGAGGCCCTCGTCGAGCGGATCGACCGCTTGCTCGGGACGAGCGCGAGGCTCCTGCCGGGTGGACCGGCGCTCTGCCGGCGCCTCGGCATCATCAGTGGGGGGGCGGGTGGGCGGATCGGCGCGGCGCAGAGTGCCGGCCTCGACACCTATCTGACCGGCGAAGGTGCGCATCATACCTACTTCGATGCGATGGAACTGGGAGTCAACGTGATTTACGCCGGCCACTACGCGACCGAGACTCTCGGGGTGAAGGCGTTGGCGGCGCACCTGAGCGCCCGGTTCGGCATCCCCTGGGAATTTCAGGACCATCCCACCGGCTTGTGACCGCTGCTCCAGCGCTGGAACTCCGCGGTATCGTGAAGTCCTTCGGCTCCGTGCACGCCTTGCGCGGAGCCGATTTCGTTCTGGCCCCGGGCGAAGTCCACGCGCTCCTGGGGGAGAACGGAGCGGGGAAGTCCAGTCTGTTGCACGTCGGCTACGGCATGTTCCCGCCCGATCGGGGTGAGATCGTGGTAAACGGTGAGCGCGTGGTGCTGCATTCTCCCGCGGATGCCCGAGCGCTCCGCATCGGGATGGTCCATCAACATTTCACCAGCATCGCCGCCCTGACGGTCGCGGAAAACATCGCGCTGAGTGCCGGGGGTCGCGTCGCCAGGCAGGGTGGGTTCAAACGAGTTTCCGAGCGGGCACTGGCGCCGAGTCTTTGCGCCGAAGAGCTGAGCGTAGCGCTGCGCCAGCGCCTGGAAATACTCAAGGCCCTGGCGACCGACCCCAGGATCCTCCTGCTCGACGAGCCAAGTGCCGCGCTGGCGCCGAGCGAAGTGGAGGCCTTGCTCTCCGAGGTCAAGCAATTCGCCCGAGAAGGCGGCGCCGTCGCACTCGTCACCCACAAGCTTCCCGAAGTCTTCGCAGCGGCGGACCGGGTCACCGTCCTGCGTCAGGGAGCGACGGTGTTGAACGCAGAAGCGGTCGGCGCGCAGACAGAAGCGACCCTGGCCGCGGCGATGCTCGGCGCCTCGGGTCGCGCCGGACCCGCGCAGCGGCAGCCGCGCCGGACCTCAGTGGGCCACGAGGTCACCCGAATCGGCGACATCGTGATCCGCTCCGGCGAGCTGGTGGGGGTTGCCGCGGTCGAGGGCAACGGTCAACGGGAGTTGCTCCGCGGTGTGGCAGGGGCCAACCCCGGCGAGACCGGGTTCATTCCGGAAGACCGCAACACCGAAGGTCTCATCCCCGACTTCTCGATCACGGAGAATCTCGTCCTGGGCCGAGACAACGATCCGCTCTGGTCGCGGAGCGGCAGGATCGATTGGTCCGCCGCGCGACGCTACGCGACCGGGATCATCCAGGATTTCGACATTCGCGCCGCAGGCCCCAACGTGCCGGTGCGGACTCTCTCGGGCGGGAATCAGCAGAAACTGGTATTGGCCCGCGCGCTGCATTCCCGCCCGGCCATTCTGGTCGCCGAAAACCCCACGCGAGGACTCGATCTACGCGCCACCGCCGAGCTGCATCGCCGGCTTCGGGAGGCCGCCGACTCGGGGGTGGCGGTCCTGGTGTACTCCGCCGATCTGGACGAGGTCCTCGATCTGGGAGAACGAATTCTGGTCGTGCATCGAGGGCGGGTTCGCGAGGCACCGGCGGGCTCCGATCGCCAGGCCGTCGGTCGCCTGATGCTGGGACTTGGGGCGTGACTCGACGACAGTTCCTGCCGCTGCTCACCGCCGCCGGCGCAATGGCCGGCGGATTTGCGCTGCTCGCGCTGGGCCTCGCGCTCGCGGGTTATGATGCCCCGCTGGCCATGGGTGCCCTGTGGCGCGGGGCGTTCGGCTCGTGGGATGCCTTCACCTCGGCGACACTGGTGCGGGCGATCCCGCTCGTCTGCATCGGCCTGGGACTGGCGATCGGCTTTCGGGCCGGCGGCCTCAATATCGGCGGAGAAGGACAGTTCCTGGTGGCCGCCATCGCCGCCACCTGGGTCGGGCTACAAGCCGGGGGATGGCCGGCTCCTCTGGCGATAGCGGCCGTCCTGGGAGCGGCGATGCTGGCCGGTGCGCTGTGGATCGCGCTCCCGGTGCTGCTCAAGCTCAGGTTCGGGGTGCTGGAGGTGATCTCGACGCTGGTACTCAACTTCGTTGCCGATGCATTGGTGAGCTATGCGGTGACGGGGCCACTGCAAGAGTCGCGGCACGTCTATCCCGCCAGCGACCCCATTGCGGCTTCCGCGCGCATTCCGCTGTTCGGTGGCTCACGCCTGCACTGGGGGATCGCGCTGGCGGGACTGCTCGCCGTGCTGCTGTGGCTGGGGTTTACCCGCACGGCGTGGGGGTTCCGGCTGCGGGCCGTGGGCCAGGGCGCCCGGGCGGCGGCGCTGAGTGGCCGCATCCGGGTGCAGCGGGTGCTGGGCTCCGCTCTGCTCTGGTCGGGTGCACTCGCCGGTCTCGCCGGGGGGCTGGAGGTTTCGGGAGTGACGTACAATCTCTACCAGAATCTCTCGCCGGGTTATGGCTTCAGCGCTATCGCGGTCGCCCTGCTCGCCCGGCTCCATCCGCTCGGGATTCTGGCGACGGGGGTCTTCTTCGGTGCTCTCGATGCGGGTTCGCAAGGCATGCAGCGCGATGCCGGAGTCCCGGCCGTCACCGTGTCGGTCGTCGAAGCCACCGTCATCATCATCGTGCTGCTGGCTGACGCACGGGCGCGGCACGGCTGGCGGCTGCAGCCTGACGCAGCGCGGGAGGGCGAATCCACGCCGTGAACACTGCCTTGCTCGTCACCGGTTTCCTGGCGGCCGCGGTTCGGATCTCGACCCCTCTGCTGCTCGCCGCCACCGGGGAGCTGATCAACGAGCGTGCGGGAGTCATCAACCTCGGGATTGAAGGAGGAATGCTGGCGGGAGCACTGGCGGCGGCGATCACGGCGGCGACCGCGGGCCCCTGGCTCGGGGTGCTTGCGGCGCTGGGAACCGGGATGCTGGTCGCGGCGCTCTTCGCTGCGGTGGTCATCGGAGCGCGGGCCAATCAGATCATCACGGGAACGGCGGTCACGCTCGGCAGCATAGGGCTGACGGGAGCGATATATAGGAATGCCTTTGGCGTGGGCGGACCGGCCCTTTCGATTCCCACGTTCGAAGCGGCACGGCTCCCCGTGCTCCACGCGATTCCGGTGATCGGGCCCGCCCTATTCGAGCAACCTGCGCTCACCTATCTCGGCTGGCTGTTGATCCCGCTCGCGGGCTGGTTCCTGTTCCGCAGCTGGTGGGGGCTGGCGCTGCGGGCCTCTTGCGAAGCACCGGAAGCGGCGCGAGCCTCGGGCGTCCCGGGCGAGCGGGTGCGGACCGTGGCGCACCTCGCCGGGGGAGCCCTGGCCGGCGTCGCGGGGGCGACTCTGGTGCTGGCACAAGTGGGAACTTTCGCCGAGCGGATGACGGGGGGACGCGGGTTCATCGCGATCGCGATCGTCGTGCTCGGCCGCTGGCGTCCACTGGGCGTCCTGCTCGCCGCGCTGCTGTTCGGCGCCGCGGGCGCCCTTCAGTTTGCTCTCCAGGCGATGGGGCTCGCCGCTCCCTACCAGCTCTTTCTGGCGCTACCCTATCTGGTGGTGCTGCTCGCGCTCGCCGGCGTGACGCGGAGGGCCCGGGCTCCCGCGGCGCTGGGAGAATAACCCGCTCCGGCGCGCTCAGCGGCGCGTGAGGCTCACGATCAGCGGGCGGTGATCCGACCCGAGATCCGGTCCGACCTCGGCGCGCACGGGACGCCAGCCCCCGCAGGTCAGGACGTGATCGATGCGGATGGCGAAATGCGGCAGCACCCGCGTCCAGCCGAAGCCGTTCCCCACCCGTGAAAACGCGTTGCCGCAGTCGCTCCAATAGGAGCGATAGATCGTGCTCTCGACCGGCATGTTGAAATCGCCGGCGATGAGCAGCGAATCGCCTTGCTCGTGGAACCAGCGGCTCAGACGCCGTGAGCCGACGTCACGCACCAGCACATTGCGCTCCATCGCGGAGACCCTGGCGCCATAGCGCAACTGCTCCAGGCCCTTGCGCGGCGTCTCGAGGTGCATGACGCCGAGATTGATGACCCGGGCTCCGGCGCGCAGCCGGTAGAACATCGCGTTTCCGGTTCCGCCCTGGTCTCCCGTCTCAATCCGCTCGAGGGTCCGCGTCTCCAGCAGCGGGAAGCGCGTGGCGAGACAGATGCCCTGATCGAAGCGCAGTGTCCATCCCGCGGGCCAGTATTCGGGGGCCAGGCTACCGGGCGAGCATTCCTGCAACGCGACGATATCGGGATGGTAGTCCTCGAGTCCCATGTAGATGCCGAGCACTCGGGGATTCTCTCCGGCATCGACGTTGAAGGTGACCAACCGCACGTCGGTCCTGGCTTCGCCGATCAGCCAGCGCTGCCAGCCGATCCGATAGCCCATCGCCGGGCCGAGGAGGATGAGAGCTGCGAGTAAGATCGGCCCTATGAACCGAGGCCGGATCGGCAGCACGATCAGCGCGAGAATCGGCGCGGGGATCAGCGCCGGCCATCGCGGCATGAAGAGCAGCACCGTCGCCACCCACCAGGCATCGCCGCCCAACCACAGGAGTGCCGTATAAAGCCAGGCCAGGCCGAGATACCCCCAGGCCGCCAGCCGCAGCAGCCGCAACGTTTTTGG
>CAYNNS010000246.1:0-5410 GCA_964398345.1 uncultured Gemmatimonas sp.
AATTGTGTTTCGCTCGACCCCGCATCCCAAAGTGGGCCGACGACGGAACGCGCCGACCGGCCGGCGTGGTCGGCCGAGGCGGCGGCGAACGAGCTGCGCGAGCTGGCGTCACGGGGGGTGACGGAGCCGCGGGCCACGCGAGCGGTGCTGGTGGCCGCGGGCCATGGAGAGCCCCGGGCACGGAGCGTCACGCGGGCGCGACTGCCGGGCGGGTTAACCCGCCGGCAGGCCGATGTGCTCCACCTCGCGGCGCGCGGGCTCACCACGCAGCAGATCGCCGACCGGCTGCACATCTCGGCCAAGACCGCCGATCATCACATCCAGCACATCTATACGAAGATCGGGGTCTCGACGCGGGCCGCCGCGGCGTTGTGGGCCTCCCAGCACGCCGTCGTGGCTTGATCATCCCTTGTGTTACAACAGGCTTTCCTTCCGCGGACTCAAGGTGCGCGTAGTCTGGGCGGAGATCGCCCTCCACGCGCCGCCTTCTTTCCGATACACGCCGGTCAGGTGGCTTTTGCCCGTCGTTGCGTCTTGCCGGCGAAACATTCCCTTGCCGTGCACCAGCGCAAAGCCCTCGTAGATCCTGATCCGCACTTGTTCGAGTTGATAGTCGGTGAGGTCGGGGCCTTCCGCGGCCTTCTGGAGAAAGCGCGCCTTGTCGAGCACGGAGCCGTTGGACTCGATGCAGAGAAAGTCTTCCGCCAGGTGCTCGCGATACCACTCTACATCGCTGTGGAGGAACGATCGAATGTACCGGGCGAGCAGGGCTGACAGGATGGATTCGTCGGACACGCTCAGGGGCCCCGGAAGATCGAACGGACGGCGATGATCCCCCCGTGCCTCAAGTGCGGACAGGTGCGGGCAATGGCCATCGCCTCCGCCGAATCCGCCGCCCGGATGATGAAGAGCCCGGTCATCCGGCCGGCATCCGTCGCGACCTCGCGGAGCTCTGCCCGCACGCCGCCGTCCAAGCGGTGCAGCATCGTGGAGGTGGAATCCAGCGCGCGATCCACGACCAGGAGGCCGCGATTCTTCAGCGAGCGCGCCCAGGCGCTGTATTCGCCGTAGTAGGAGGGGGTTCCTTTGGGGTGGTCGAGGAAGTTCGCGTCCTGGTACAGCAGCAGCGCATACTCCGACCGCGCGTCGCTCGACTGCGGCTTGCCGGACCCGGACCAGCGTCCGATCACAAAGACTAGAACCGCTGCCGCCGCCAGCGCCGCCGCGAGCAGGGTGGTCCGGGACCTCGGGCGCAGCACTCGGCGGGCGCGCAGGGTCGCGGTGACGCGTTCCCGCAGCGCGGCCGGCGGCTCGATCTCGCGCGGCAGCACCCGCAGGGGGTCACTGGGGTCGTGAGGCACGGTGCTCTCCCAGAGGTGTGAGCGCGCGACGCAATTCGCGGCGCGCGCACGATAGTTGGCTCTTGGACGTCCCGGCTGCGATGTCGAGCAGCCCGGCAATCTCCTCGTGGGTGTAGCCCTCGATGTCATGGAGGATGAAGACCTGCCGGTAGCCGGGCGGCAGTGCGGCGATGACCCGCTCGAGGTCGATCTTGTCGAATACCCCGCGGAGCGCGCCGTCTTCCGTGCCCAGCGACAAGTCCTCGATCGGGGGCCCGGCGTCGCGCGCGCCGGCGCGCGCGACTTCGCGCCAGCGGTTCACCACGATGCCGCTCAGCCAGACCCGCAAGGTCGAGCGACCTTCGAACGCTCCGAGCCGGTCCCCGGCGCGGACCCAGGCGTCATGCACGATCTCCTGCGCCTCGGGCTCGTCCCCCCCGGTCAGCCGCAAGGCGAGGGCGTAGAGGGCCGGGGTGTGCCGGTCGTACAGCGCGCCGAAGGCGCGCTCGTCGCCACGGGCAACGACCGCCGCAGCGAGATCCCGCTCGTCGAGACTCAGTGCGTCCCCGCCCCCGTGTTGCTCGCCGTGTGGGTGAATGCCGGAACGATCACAATGAAGCTACTCCACGGCGTCCCCTCCCACAGCAGTCCGGCGTTGTCGGAGCCTCCGGCACCTAACCCGACATCGGCGCTGGTGAGATAGGGGTAGAAGACCATCAGATGCGGGTGCCAGTGGCCCTCCACGTGCCGCTGCTCGGTGATGAGCCACTGATTGGGGGACATCATGTAGCACAGGGCCGGCCGGCGCGGCGGCCGCAGGCGGCCTTCGCGCAGCGCGTCGCCGATGGCCTGCTGGGCCTGACGCTCCGAGCGGCCGCGATGCAACAGCTCGACGTGCATCCGCTCCATCTGCAGGACCGTGGCCGCGCCTTCTGAGTCGAAACACTCGGGCGTGATCGAGTCCATCCAGTCACGGCCGACGAAGCAGGCGTTGCCGTTGCTGCCGCGTACCGCGACCGCGTAGCTGGTATCCCCGAGCACCCAGATGGTGGCGGAGTCGGATACCGACGGCGGCGCGGCGCTCCGGGCCAGCGCGATCTCCTGGGCTCGGGGCAGCAGTTGCCGTCGCCCGGCGCGGAGGGTGTCGCTGTTCTGTGCGGCCGCCGGTGCGACGGCAAAACATACGATGCCCACCGTGACGATCCATCGCATCCCTGACGCTCCCAGGTTGGGGATGCCATGAGTGCGTTCAGCCGGGCAAAGGGTTGTATCTCACCTGCTCAGTGTCCGTCGATGATACCCCGAATCCAGTCGACGTACTTCGACACACGGGTAAAGTGATCGACCGCGCCGTACGTGCCTGGACCGTGTTCTCCATCGTAGCCCGCGGAGCTGATGCCGGCGACGTAGGTAGTTCCGTCCCCCTCAAGCAGCGCCGGCCCTCCGCTGTCGCCGCGCCCGGGTGCTCCTTCCAGTTCACTGGCTCGAGGGGGCGCCCGGAATCGAAAAACCAGGTGGAGGGTATCTACACTTTCGATCACACTGGTTGCACCTCGTACGAGACCATCGCTGACCCATGGCCCGCCGAGCCCGGTTCGGGTGTCCCCGTGTCCAACCAGAATGGCCATGCGACCCGTCTCAGTACTGCCTTGATACAACGGCAAGGGCGCCACGCCGGTCACCGGCTCGGTCAGCTCGAGGAGTCCGATATCGTGGGGTCCCAGCTCGCGCCATTCGGGATGGACAATAGCCCGGCGGATCGCGTACGATCGACCGCCGAGCATGACGACAACGCCGGCCGGTTCGGCCCCGGCCGCGACGTGCCCAGCCGTGAGGACCCATTGTGGTGCAATCAACGTCCCATCGCCCCGGCGCCCAATCCGCCCGACGGCAGGGAACCTGTCCCCCATGGCGCGATACAAGCTGTCGGGTCGGTCGGCCCGGATGACGATGGTCCCTGCGAGACTTCGGGAAACCACAGATTCACGTCCCAGCGGTTGGCTGAGCACCAGGACAGCCGGGACCAGACCAGTAATTACGGCTCGCATGGAGAACTCCTGACACGCCCGTTTGGATCGGCTGATGCACGACACGTCAGGACCGTTGCTTCACCTGCGCCGTGCTTCTACTCGGGGGGCGCCTGGCCGCCTGGAGGCGGTGGCGTAGACTTGGCGGAACAGGTGGGGCGAGTGGTCGGAGTGCTCGACGGAGTGTATCGGTTCACGCTCCGCACCAGTCCCGATCTGCTCGGCGTTTGGGAGGCGATCCGGGTGATCGGGCTGCGGTCGGTGCCCAGCCCCGCTGAGTCGCCCAAGGGCGGCTCCTTACTTCTTTACCCGGCGCCCGCGGCTATCCCGCTCGTTGGCAGCTCGTGTCGACGGCGGCCCAGCCTCCTGCCGCCGCGTCGCGTGCTTCTCGGCCCACGCCAGCGCATAGTCCGCGACCTCCTCCCACCCCTTCTGGGCCGGCATGAGATGCGAGCGCCCCGCAAATTCCTTGATCTCCGTGAGCGTGTTCGATTTGTAGTGCTTCGCGTTGGAGCGCTGGACGGCGGGCGGCATCAGGTGATCCTCGCCCCCCGAAATGAAGAGCAGGGGCGGGCGCGCGTCGTTGTGGTAGTCGACCGCGATGTCCTGCGGGCCCGGAATGAAATTGGCCAGCACGCTGTCCCAGAAAATGCCCCCTGAGGCCGGGACGTGATAGCGATCGTACGCCGCGCGCGCGTCGGCTTCGTCGAAGGTGTTGGTAAACACGTAGCGCCACTGGTCGTAGGTGTAGCCCACGGCCTTGTGGCGATTCGCCGGATTCTTGAGCACCGGGAACGTCGCCTTGAGCTGCGACAGCGGGGTAACCCGCACGCCTTCGGTCGGTGCGGAATTGATCGCCACTCCGACGGCCCCGTAGCCCCGATCGAGCAGCAGCTGCACGAACGCCCCGCCCGCCGAATGGCCCATGAGGATGGGGGGCGTCTCCAGCGGCGCGACCACCGATTCGAGGCGCTCCATGATCGCGGGAGCCGTCAGGCGCTCGATGGGCGAAGGATCGCGGTTCAACGCTTCGACTTCGACCTCGAGCCCGGGATACGCCGGGGCGAGCACGCGATAGCCCCGGGCTTCATAGCGCGTGATCCAGTGTTCCCAGCTTCGCGGTGTGACCCAGAAGCCGTGAACCAGAACAATCGTATCGGGGCCTTGCGATGGTGTGCGCATGGTGCTTCTCCATTGTGAGCTGCTTTTCAACCTAAGACCCTGATGGCACGACGCCAGTGCACCTTGGTCCTATGGTGATCGATCCTCACGCGGCTTCCACCCGTCCCACGGCGGCACCCGGCTCCCCGAGGAACTCGACCCAGGCCCGCTTGATGCAGGGGTAGTGCTTCGCCGCTTCCACCAGGTCGAGGAACCCATGCAGGTTCTCCTCGAAACGCCCGGCGAGCTGCGCGTCAGCCAGGCCGCCTTCATCGGTGAACGCGCTGTGCGCCTGGGCGAGCGAGAACATGTCGGGAAAGACCCGGGCGCCGAGATGCTCGAGCGGAACCCGCAGGGCCCAGAGCCCCCGGTTCCCGCCCGCCATCGAGGGTGACGCCGAGAGCAGCAGCCCGTGGCGAGTATTGAACGGCTGCGGCCGGATGCGGGAGACCCAGTCGATGAGGTTCTTCAAGTGGCCCGGCATCGAGGCGTTGTGCTCGGGCGAGGCGATCACGAAGCCATCGCAGGCCAGCAGCCGGCGGTGCAGCTCGCGCGGGCCGGGCGGGAATCCCGGCCCGGTCTCCACATCCTGATTATAGGACGGGGCATCGAACTCCCCCATCGTGGCCCAGTCGACGGTGGCTCCGAGTTTTCTCAAGACCGCGCGCGCCAGCTCGGCCAGCCGAGTGTTCAGGGCGTCCGCCCGCAGGGAGGCGGCAAAGAGCAGTACGCGAACCGGTGTTTCGGTCATGCTGACACCCTCGTTGGCGGAATCCCCAACTTAAGCCGCCGTGGTGGAAAGGCTCAGCCGGCCGTCCTCACGAAACGCTCCGCACCGTGGCGGCCTTCGGTTTGGCCTGCGCTTCGAGCCAGGTGTCAAAG
>CAYNNS010000247.1:0-5402 GCA_964398345.1 uncultured Gemmatimonas sp.
TTGGGTGGGGTCGATGGGCTGGGAGGCGCCGCCGAGGTGCTTGGCGAGGAAGACCCCGGTCACGGCGCGGAAGGGGATCTGGTTCCTTGGCTTCGAGAAGGCGTTGCCACCGCTGGGGGAAAAGGCCGTGCTCGACCAGAAACTGACCCCTGTCCTCGCCGACGTGCACGCGCCCGGCGGCATCACGGGGACGGGGAGCGTGGTGGTCGTCGAGCATACCAGCGACGCCAACGTGGTCAGCTTCCGCTACAAGCTTGCCGATGTGAAGATGGCCGCCGCCGAAGAGGACTTCGACGCCGCGGGGCACCACTTCCGGGCCGGGGCGTTCGTCATCGCGAATGCCGACCGCGCCAGACTCGAACCGGTGCTCACCGGGTTAGGGTTGTCCGCCTGGGCGCTGCCGGCGGCGCCCTCGGTCCGCACCCACGATCTCGATATTCCGCGGATCGGCTACGTGCACAGCTGGGCCAATACCCAGAACGAAGGCTGGGTGCGCGCCGCGCTCGACACCTACGGCGTGCCCTACACCTACTTCGCCGATCAGAAGCTCCGGGAGGGCAACCTCCGGGCGAAATACGACGTGATCATCTTCCCGCACGTCGGCGGCAACGCCCAGAGCCAGGTCGGCGGGATTCCCAAGGGCGGCGGTGCGCCGCTCCCCTACAAGAAGACCGAGGCCACGCCCAATCTCGGCGCGCTGGATCAGAGCGACGACATTCGCGGCGGCATGGGCATCGAGGGTCTGATGGAGCTGTACAAGTTCGTGCAGGAGGGCGGGACGCTGATCACCGAGGGCTCCACCGCCACGATCTTCCCGGAATACAACCTGATCTCCGGTGTCACCGTCGAGAATCCGGCCCAGCTCTTCGCCCGGGGCAGCATTCTCCGCGGCACCATCACCGATGCGAAGAGTCCGCTCACCTACGGCTACGACGGCACGACGCTCCCGGTCTATTTCAGCCAGAGCCCCGTGCTCAGTGTGGGTGGAGCGGGACTGGGTGGCTTCGCCGGGTTCGGCGGAGCCGGTGGAGCGCCGAACGCGGGACTGGGGCAGAACACCACGCCGATGGCGACCCGGCTGAAGCTGTCACCCTATGGCGGTCTCATGGAGCCCGCGGCCGGCGGGGGCGGGGCCGGCGGACCCGGCGGTGGGCCCGCCGGACGGGGTGGCGGTGGGGGTGGAGGGGGAGGAGGAGGCGGTGGTGGCGGGTTCGGGGGCTTTGGCGGGTTAGCCGCCGCGGCTGAGCGGCCCCGCGTCGTCATGACGTTCCCGCAGAACGCCGACGACATCCTGCTCTCGGGAACGCTCGCGGGAGGCCAGACGCTCGCCGGGCGAGCCCAGCTCGTCGATGCCCCGGTCGGCAAGGGTCACGTGGTGATGTTCGCGATCCGCCCGTTCTGGCGCTGGCAGACCCAGGGCACCTACTTCCTGGGCTTCAACGCCATTCTCAACTGGAACGACCTCGACGCCGGCAAGCCGAGCGGTGGCCCGGCGGCGGTCGGAGGGGGGCAGCCGCAGCAGTAACTACGGCGAACGGCGAACAGGGAACGGCGAACGGGACCCGCCCTGTCAGGAGAGCTTATCGGGTAGGGTAGGTCCCGTTCGCCGTTCGCCGTTCGCGCAAGTTCGCCGATCACCCAGATGCGTCGTTGCGAAGTATCTCGATGCAGGTAAGCAAGGCCCGAGCTTCGTGGCGGGCGTCCTTCCAGGCATGCCCTTTCACGGTGAACTCCTTCGGCGCCATGCCCGGCATCCGATGGCGGCGGCGCAGCCCGTACGCGTAGAATCCCCCGTAGCGCGAGTCGAGGTACTGTTTCTCGATGAGCTCCCAGAGCGCCTCGAATTCCCGCAGGTACTGCGGGTTTTCGGGCGCCAGCCGGCTCAGCACCAGAAACGTCTTGAGGCCTTCGACCTGCACCCACCAGGGCTTGTGCTGCACCGAAAGGAGCTGCCCGTGGAGCTCGAGGGGTAAGGCGCCGGGCGCGGCGTACCAGAAGCCACCGTTGTCGTCGCGTGAATGGCGCAGCACGTGCTCCATCAGAGTGGTGGCGGTCCGGAGCAGCGCGCCGGCCGCCCCGGTCAGCTCGGGGGCCATGGTGAGCCGATAGGCGGCCTGAAACTGGTAACCCGCGCGCACCAGGTGGGGGATGGGCTGCCAGTCCGGCGTCGCGTAGTAATGCAGGGCGCCGGTTTGCGGCACGAGCATCCGCCGGCTGATGATGTCGACGCTCTCCGCCAGGCGGGCGGCGACGACCGGATCCGGCCAGATGCGGTAGAGCCGGAGGAAGGTCTCCAGCAGGTCAGAGTGGACGTTGAGGTCCTTGAGGCCGAGCGGCGAGCCGATGGTGTCGAGCTCGGTGGGCCAGGGACTCTGCGCCGGTTCCAGGATCGCCCTGCCGTCCCGGGTCAGGAATCCGAAGTGACCGCCATGCGCCCGATCCCAGGCGTGCTCGTCCAGCCACTGGAAGCCGGCCTTGGCAAGCTCGAGGGCCGCCGGATCGCCCGACGCCTCGTACACCGCCACACAGGCGTCGAGGCCATAAGCGATGCCGTGGCTGTGCTTGGTCCCGTGCTCGAGCCGATTCCCGGTGCGGTCCAGGCGGTGGAACCACCCGCCGGCCTCGTGGTCCCACATCACCTCACGGAGAAACCTGAAGCCATGCTCCATCGCCTCTCGGAAGCGGAGCTCGTCCGGGTAGAGTCGACACGCGTCCGCGGCAGCGCAGAGATGGCGGCCCTGAAATTCCAGCAGCTTGTCGTGGGGGCCTGACGCGGTCCAGCGGCGATCGAAATCACACAGGAATCCACCGTGCGTCGTGTCGAGGCTTCGCGGGAACCAGGTATCCAGGACGTGGCGGCGCAGGACCGCCTCGAGCTGCGGGGCGTTCGGCACGTCAGTGTCCTGCCCACGTCACGGCGTCGCTCCCGTGCGTACCCGGCGAAAGCGCTGCTGCCCGTTCACCTCGCGCAGCTCGGCGACAGCCCCGTCGGCATCGAGCAGAAAGCCGACATAGGTCGGCTCGACGTAGCTCTGGCGCCAGTTCACCCGAAACACGTCGTATTGCCAATGCTCGAGCTCGCCCACCAGCACCCCGATCTGGAGCAGGAGCTTTCCCGATTCTGAACGCACTGTCGCCGGGCCATACAGACTGTCGCTGAAATTCCCCGCATAGCGTTCCAGCGGCAGCGTGGGATGGGTGCCACTGATCCGCCGGGCTTCCTGCGCCTTGCGCCGGGTGATCGCCGTGTCGCGGAGCGCCGTGTACAGCGCGAGCATTTCGCCGCTCCAGTCGTGGCGCACCGTCGCGGGAGCGAGGTAGCGATCGAAGACGGAGTACATCAGGGCGTGGCGCAGCTCGGAATGATCCAGATTCGTCAGAATCGCGACGCCGAGGCGGCGATCGGGCAGCAGGCCGACGATCGCGGAGCGACCGTCGATGCTCCCGGTGTGGAAGGCCACGAATTCGCCGCGATAATCTTCCAGGAACCAGCCCATGCCGTAGGCCTGAAAGTGCGGATGCGTGAGTCGCGCTGTCGGGTAAAACTCTGGCGGCGGCACGACTTGCTGTGCGGTGAAGAGCTGGCTGAAGGCTCGGGCGCTGACGAGCCGGTGTCCATTGACGCGGCCGCTGTCCAGCAGGAAGCGCAGCCAGTGACTCAGGTCCGCAATGCTGGCGAACATTGCCCCGGCCGGCGCGATTGGATCGACCAGCGGCAGGCTAATCGGAAGCACCCGAATGGTGTCGTTGATCAGGCCGTGCGGTGCGCTGATGTCCGTGATGCCCGCCGCCCGCATGGTGCGCTCATCGGGGTAGCTCTCGCCCATGCCGAGCGGCTGGTAGATCCGGCCCTGCATGAGAGCCTGCCAGGTCGTTCCGGCCGCGCGAGCCGCGACTTCGCCGGCCAGCGCATAGGTGACGTTGTTGTACGCGAAGCGCGAGCGCAGGCTCGTCTCGGGCGGCACGAAGCGCAGCCGGCGCAGCATCTCGTCGAAGCTCAGCGCTGCGGCGTACCAGAGATACGAAGGATCGGAGAAGCCGACGCGGTGGGTCACCAGGTCGCGCACGGTGAGCTCGCGGGTCACCCAGGGATCGGAGAGCGCGAAGCCGGGCAGATATTTGGTGACCGGATCGTCCCAATTGACGCGGCCACTATCGGCCAGCATCGCCAGCAGCATCGTCGTGTACGCCTTGGTGGTGGACATCACGCCGAAGCGCGTGTGCACCGTCACCGGATCGGGCTTGCCCAGCTCGCGCACGCCGTAGCCCTTCATGAATGCCACCGAATCGTCCTTGACGACGACGATCGCGAGCCCCGGGACGTGCCAGTCCTGGACCGCACGTGCCACGTACGCGTCGAAGTCGCGCAGCGGAGCCAGTTGGGCTCGTGCGGAGCCAGTGAAGCCGGCCGGCAGCGCCAGACCGAGGAGGATTCTGCTGATGAGATTTCGCATGCGGCAAATCTACGTGGCGCGGCGCGACCCGGCTTGACGCCCGGTGCGAGACCGGGATATTGACTAGCCTCCCCTCCCTGGACCACCGCGGTGTCCGATTCGCACAACGCTTCGCGACGTGAGTTCCTGTTGCGCGCAGGGCAGCTCGGCTGCGCGCTCTCTCTGCTCGGCCCGCGCTGGGGCGATTCCTGGCTCGAGGGCGCTCCCACGTCCCAGGCATCCTCAGGTCTCGGTGCGGGCTACTCGGGTCTGCGGTGGCGGTTGCTCGGTCCCTTCCGCGGGGGACGCGTGGCCGCCGCGACCGGCGTGCCCGGCCGTCCGAACGAGTTCTACTTCGGTGCGGTGAACGGTGGCGTCTGGAAGTCCATCGATGCGGGCCGGGTCTGGGCGCCGGTCTTCGATGCGCAGCCGGTCGCGTCGATCGGCGCCATCGCGGTGGCTCCATCGGTGCCCGACGTGGTCTACGTCGGCAGCGGGGAATCCTCGCTGCGCGATTCGGTCGGGTTCGGCAACGGCGTCTACAAGTCCAGCGATGCGGGGAAGACCTGGACCCACCTCGGCCTCGACGCGACGCAGCACATCGGCAAGATCGCGGTACACCCCAAGGACCCCAGCACTGTGTTCGTCGCGGCGATCGGGCAGCTCTACGCGGGCAACCCCGATCGCGGGGTGTTCCGCTCCAAGGACGGCGGGAAGAGCTGGCAGAAGGTGCTCTTCAAGAACAACGACGTCGGGGCGGTGGACGTCGCGATCGACCCCTCGAATCCGAAGGTGGTGTACGCCTGCCTCTGGAATGCGCGGCGTCCCCCCTGGTACACCTATGCCCCGACCAACGGCCCCGGCGGCGGGATCTTCAAGTCCACCGATGGCGGCAACACCTGGCACCAGCTCACCACGGGGTTGCCGGCCGAAGGCATCGGCCGCTGCGGCATCGCCATCGCACCGAGT
>CAYNNS010000248.1:0-5390 GCA_964398345.1 uncultured Gemmatimonas sp.
TCCCGACTGCGGGGCTGATACGGCGAGCGACCAGTGAGCAGCTCGTAGAGCACCACGCCGAGCGAATACACGTCGCTCGACTGCGTGGCGTGGCGGCCCTCCACCTGCTCCGGACTGGCATACTCCGGAGTGAGCAGTCGAGAGCCGGTGAGCGAAGCCGTTGGCTCCTCGGCTCCGGGCTCGAGCACCCTCGCGATGCCGAAGTCGAGCAGCTTCGGACTGCCCTCCGCCGTCACCAGAATGTTCACCGGTTTGAGGTCGCGGTGGATCACTCGCCGGTCGTGGGCGTAGGCCACCGCGCCGCACACTCCGAGGAACAGCCGCAACCGCTCGGCGAGGGACAGCCGCCGCGCATCGGCGAATTGGTCGATCGGCTCTCCCGCCACATACTCCATGACGAAATAGGGTCGCCCCGCGCCGGTAGTGCCGCCGTCGAGGAGCCGCGCGATGTGGGGATGCTCGAGCGACGCGAGGATCTGCCGCTCGGCGCGGAAGCGCTGCAGCACGAGGTCGCTGTCCATACCGCGCTTGATCAGCTTGATCGCCACCCGCTGCTGGTACTGACCGTCGGCGCGCTCGGCGAGGTACACGGCGCCCATGCCGCCCCGGCCCAGCTCCTCGACGATGCGGTAGGGGCCGAGCCGCCGACCGGCCAACGAGGGCTCCTCCAGTGCGACGGGCGACGTGGCGATGAAGCCGCCCGCCCGGTCGTGGGCCGAGAGGAGGCGCTCCAGCTCGGCGAGGAGCCCGTGATCCCCGGCGCACTCGCGGGTTAGGAACGCGGTCCGCTCTTCGGGGGGCAGCGTGACGGCGGCGTGAAAGAGCCCGGTCAGCCGTTCCCATCGCTCGCTCACGTCGCCCCCCTTTCACCCTCGAGGGCGGAGTAGAGCCAGGCGCGGGAAAAGCTCCACTCCCGCTCCACCGTCGCAAGCGAAATGCCCAGCACTTCCGCGCTCTCCTCCATGGTGAGCCCCCCGAAGAACCGGAGCTCCACCACGCGGGCCTTGCGCGCATCGAGGGCGGCCAGGCGCTCGAGCGCGTCTTCGAGTGCGATCAGCTCGACGTCGGGTCCCCTGGACGGGGCGTCGACCAGGCTGAGGGACACCTGTTCCCGGCGCCCGCCGCGCTTCTCCGCGCTGCGATCACGGGCGTGATTGACCAGAATCCGGCGCATCATGCCGGCGGCGAGGCCGAGGAATTGGGCACGATTGCGCCAGTCGACGTCGCGCTGCTTGATCAGCCTGAGATAGGCCTCGTGAACCAGGGCGGTGGGCTGGAGGGTGTGGTCGGGGCGCTCACGGCTCAAGTAGTGGGCCGCGAGACGGTGCAGCTCTTCGTACACCAGCGGGAGCATCTGGTCGAGGGCCTGACGGTCACCGCCGGTCCAGGCGCGTAACAGCTCGGTCGCGGCGCCCGGGTCCGCGTCGCGCTCGGTCATGCGCACATCCGGAACGGGGAAGGCACGGGAGCCGCCGGTTGCAGCCGGACCAGCAAATAGTACTTCGGTTCCGGAAACGCCTCAATCGGCGGCCCGTCCCGGGTGAGGGATTGGAGTGCCGGTCCGGGCGTTACTGCCAAGACCGCACGCGAGGCCCCATGCACTGGACCCACATTCCGCTGCTCATCGCCGCCATCCCACGGAGGGCGGGAAGCACCACACCGTGCGCCCGGAGCGCGGTCGATCCACGAGCCAACCGGCCGAGTGATCAGCGGTCCTAACCATGGCGTGGATCGCTACCGCGCCATATCCGGCACGCAAAAGTCTTCGAAGACTCGCAGGACGTCAGAGGTAACCCAGATGTCACCAACCGAGAGGCTTCACATGCCGCGCTTCGTCGAAGGGGTTGCACTCGCGGGCGTCCTCAGCCTCGGCATAGCAACGCTGACGACGCAAAGACCGAGCGGCGTCCACGTCTGCGTCGGCACGGATCGTGTTCTCCGATTGGCGGGAGCGGAGGACTGTCCTGCCGGTCAGGCGGCGTACCTCACTGAAGCGGGCGGCGATCAGAGAGTCGAGCACCTCGAGGCTACCCTCACGGACCAAGACCGGATTCCCGAACAACGGTTCCACCGGTTTGTCGTTCCTTTTGAAGTCGATGACAGCGCCGGGAATTCGATCTTCAAGGTAAAAGCGGATCCGAGGGGGTTCGTTGTACAACTGCCGTCGGGTGCGGTGGAGGCGGTCGCAACAGCCTTACCAACTGGCGGGTTCTTCAAAGTGCTGGGCCCGGATCAAGACTTGGACCTTCAAGGGGTGCTGGGTGTGAACGGCAAGCAGGTTTTAGTCACCGTCCGGCAAGGCCGCACGCCACGCGCCACCCTTTCGTTCGACGCCGACGGAAAGCCTCGGATTCAGATCCAAAATCCAAGCGGTGTCGGGATCGGGGTCCTCACCCAAGGCGCCAGGGGCGATGGCCTCCTCCAACTCCTGAGCTTCGCAGGCAGGCCTACGGTCGAGGCAGGCACAGCCGCGTCCGGCGAAGGCCAAGTACAGACGGGACCAGCTTTTGGTTGTAGTGGAGCGTCAGGAATGCTGGGACTCAAACTTCCAAACTGCATCAAGGGAAACCCGTGACGCGATCCTGCTCAATGGCCAGCGGACCACGCTGCCGGTCGTCGGAGCTGGTCCGCAGATGTCCCGGCGGGATGCCTTGAGACGATCCGGCGGTCTGCCGTGTTAGGAGGCTCTATGCCCAAGCTCACCCTGGTCCTGGCCCTGTCCCCGCTGTTTGCTGGTGTGCTCTCCGCCGCCAAGGGCAAGGCCGCGGCGATCTCCGGCAAGGGGAACGCGCAGCAGGGCGCAACAGCTCCGTCCCAGCAGGCCGCAATGAAGACGCAACCGGCCCATCCCGATCCCTGTGCCTGGATCACCGCCGCGGAGGCGACGCGGTTGCTGGGCCCGCTCGCGGGAGCGCCGTGGCGGGCCAGTCACGCCGATGGCCCGGAACCCGACCCGAAGGGGTCGGCCTGCGGCTACACCCTCGCGTCGTCCGGCGAGGCGGGGGGGGCGGGGGGAGAACAGATTGCGGTGGAAGTGCTGACCGAGGATGTCACCACCTTCGAGGCCAGCACCGGCGCGGTCAAAGGGCAGCTCGCGCTGAGTGCGGGTCGCGGGGTGGCTGACAAGGCGTTCAGTGCCCTGGGCGCTGATCAGGCGACGCCCGAGGGCTGGGATTTCGTCAGGTGGCTGCCCGACCAGTTTGTGGGCCGGCTGGGAGACATCGCGATCCAGATCGGGGGCGGGAGCCAGCGGGTGCCGAGCGATTCGATTCAGCGGCTGGCCGCGCTGGTGCGAGATCGCGTGCCTGACCTCCCCTTTGAAGTGCCGCCGAGATACGCGAACCGGGGAGACGGCACCGATCCCTGCGGTTTGCTAAACCGCGCGGAAGCCGAGGCAGTCCTCGGACCCCTGAGCCTTCCGCCCTACCGCTCGAACAGCGAGAAGAAAGACTTCGCGGATCCGCGGGGTCAGGGCTGCAGCTACTACCTGGGCAAGCACCGGGTGTTCACCATCACGCCCACGACCGAGGACGGCAAGACGGCGTTCCAGGTCTCCTCCGCCACGGCCCGGATGTTTACGACGGCGGTGGGCGCCGGGAGCGCCGCCGCGGATACTCTCGACGGTCCCTGGGATCGGGCGGCAGAGGGGATCGGCGGGCTCCTGTTTTTCCTCAAGGGCGACAAGATGCTCGAGGTGAGCTACGGGACCGCGCCGGTGGGCCTCGCGGGCGCCGTGAAGCTCGCGATGCTCGCGGTCAAGCGACTCTAGCGGCGTCCCCGGAAACGATACGCCCGGGCGAGGTGCCCGGGCGTTCGTTTGTCCGATCGTCCGACCGTTAATCCTACAACGCCTCCACCTCCTCGGTCAGCACGACCGCCGCCTGCGCCGGCTCGGCCGGGGCCGGCGGGGGCGGTTCGAATCCTGGCGGCGGCATGATCTCCAGGTCGACGTAGCGGTAGTGACCGGTGCCGGCGGGGATCAGGTGGCCGATGATGATGTTCTCCTTGAGGCCGCGCAGGTCGTCCTTGGCACCCCGAATCGCGGCGTCGGTCAGCACCCGCGTGGTCTCCTGGAACGACGCGGCCGAGATGAAGCTCTGCGTCGTGAGGCTGGCCTTGGTGACGCCGAGCAGCAGCGGCTCCGCCGTGGAGGGCTTGCTCTTCCGCTTGATCACCCGGTCGTTCTCTTCGCGGAAGCTCAGCTTGTCCACCGCTTCGGCCTCGAGGAAGCTGGTGTCGCCCGGATCGGTAACCCGCACCTTCTGCAGCATCTGGCGCACGATCACCCCGATGTGCTTGTCGGCGATGCGCACGCCCTGCAGCCGGTAGACCTCCTGCACCTCGTTGAGCAGGTATTCCTGCACCGCACGCGGTCCCTTGATGAGCAGGATCTCGTGCGGATTCACCGGTCCTTCGGTGAGCCGGTCGCCGGCGCGCACGCGGTCGCCCTCGTGCACCCGGAGGTGTTTGCCCGCGGGTACTTCGTAGGTCTGCGCCGCCTCGCCCTCGGCGATGGCGCCTTCCTTGGTCATCGGATAGACGAAGATCTCGCGCTTGCCGCGCTTGATCTCGCCGAACCGCACGGTGCCGTCGACCTCGGAGATCGTCGCCGGATCCTTCGGTCGGCGGGCTTCGAAGAGTTCAGCGACGCGCGGCAAGCCGCCCGTGATGTCGCGGGTCTTGTAGGCCTCACGCGAGATCTTCGCGAGCACCGTGCCCGCCGTGATCTCATCTCCATTCTCCACCGTGAGCTGCGCACCCACCGGGATCACGAAGTCGCGGATACGCTTTTCCTTTCCACCCTTCGTCTGCCAGATCTCGATGTGCGGGTGGAGCTTCTTCTCGCGGTCGTCGATGACGACGCGCTGCCGCAGGCCGGTGAGCTCGTCGAGCTCCTCGGCGAACGGCGCGTCCTCGACGAGGTCGACGAACCGGATTTCGCCCGCCACGTCCGCGATGATCGGGTTGGTGTCCGGGTCCCAGCTGAAGCCGACCTGCTCCTTCTGCACTTCCTCGCCGTCCTTGACCGCCAGGATCGCGCCGAGGGGCACCTGGAGCCGCGCCGCGACGGGCGCGTGCTTGTCCTTCGAGGCGCGGATGAAGATCTCGCCTTCGTACGATGTCACGATCTGCTGGCTCTCGGCGTTCGTCACGTGCACGAGGCGGTCGCCGAACTCGATGAAGCCCGCGACCTTCGTCTTCCGCGCCGTCTGCTCGGCGATACGAGCCGCCGTGCCGCCGATGTGGAACGTCCGGAGGGTCAGCTGCGTGCCCGGCTCGCCGATCGACTGCGCCGCGATGACGCCGACCGCCTCGCCGATCTCGACCATCCGGCCGGAAGCGAGCATTCCCCCGTAGCAGAGGCGGCAGACCCCGCGCCTGGGCCCCCC
>CAYNNS010000249.1:0-5387 GCA_964398345.1 uncultured Gemmatimonas sp.
CAGCTCGGCCTCCTTTAACCTGTCCCCCCTGCCGCCGCTCGACGGCTCCCCCGTCCGCTTCAACCTGCTGCCCGGGGCGCTGCGGCAGCGTTACCAGTTGGTACAACGGCTGGGGCTGCTCCCGCTGCTGGCGATCATGATGCTGTTTCCCCGGGCGATCCAGGTGCTGCTCACCCCGGCGTATGAGGGGGTCAAGCTCTTTCTCCGAGTAGCCGCCCCCTACGCTGTGGGCACCCATTGGAACATCTTTCCGGCATGACCACGTCGCTGCCTCCGCTGACCACGACGCTGGGCCCGGTGGTGCTCTCCGGCGGCCCGCCGATCGACGGGTCGCTGGGCGGGGAGGGGGGCTTCGTCGTCGAGCTGGAGGCGTTCGCGGGGCCGCTCGATCTCCTGCTCCATCTGTTGCGCGAGGAGCAGCTCGACATCTCCGACATCCCCATCGCCCGGATCGCCGATCAGTTCCTCGCGGCGATCCACGATCTGGGGCTCAACCAGGCCGCCGATTACCTCGAGATGGCGAGCCGGCTGGTGCGACTCAAGGCGCAGATGCTGCTGCCCCGCGCCGACGGCCAGGCCTGGTAAGCACCCGCGGCCGGGTTGGTGCGCCGGCTGTCGGGGTATCAGCGGATCAAGGAAATGGCTTTCTGGATGGCGGGCGCCGTCGAGCGCCGCTCGCGCTGTCTCGCGCGGGGCTACCTGCCGCCGCCGCCGGAGGTGCCGCGGCTCCCGCTCACGCTCGATCTGCTGGACCTGATCGCCGCCGTCGAGCGGGTGGTGAGCGGCATCCTGCATCCGGTGCTGCACCGCGTCGTCGCGCGGCCGCTCGACGTCGAGGGCGCCGCCCGGAGGCTCGAAGCGCTGCTCGACGAGCACGTCGAGTTCGTCTGGACCCTGGCGCTGGGGCCCCGTCCCACCATCGGTGACATTCTTTCGGTGCTCCTGGCCCTGCTCGAGCTGGCTCGGCGGGGTCGCTGTCTCCTCTCTCAACCCGCGGTGTTCTCGCCGCTCCTCATCCGCCGTGATACCGCTCTGCCAGCTACTTGAAGCCGCGCTCTTCGCCGCGGCGCGACCGGTGACCGCCGAAGAGCTGGTCACCCTCGACCCCGACGTCTCGCTCGACGACGTGAAGAGCGCGCTGGAGCAACTGCGCGAGCACTACGACTTCGAAGGCCACGGCGTCGAGCTGGTCGAGCTCGCGGGGGGCTATCAAATCCTCTCGCGCCCCGCCTTCGCCGAGGCGATCGAGCGCGCGGCGCTCAACATCCGGCAGCCGCGGCTCACACCGGCGATGCTGGAGACCCTGGCGATTATCGCCTACCGCCAGCCGGTCGGCCGGGCGGAAATCGAGGAGATCCGCGGCGTCTCGGCGAGCGGCGTGTTACGCTCGCTCCAGGAGCGCGGGCTGATCGAGGTCACCGGCAGGAGCGAAGGCCTGGGCCGGCCGCTGCTCTACGGCACCACGCCGCTGTTCCTCGAGCTGCTCGGGCTGCCCGATCTCGCCAACCTGCCCCGGGCCGAGGAGCTCTCCATCGCGCTGCAGCCTCCCAAGCCCGAGTCCGTCGGCCCCGACGACGCAGCTGCCTACGTTGCCGCCGACGCATGAGCGTCATGCGGTTGCAGCGGGCCCTGGCGCGCGCGGGGGTCGCGTCGCGCCGTGCGGCGGAGGAGCTGATCGAGCAGGGCGTGGTGCGGGTGGATGGCGCCGTCGCGATGCTCGGTTCCAGCGTGGATCCGGAACGCCAGAGCATCACCGTGCGCGGCCGCCGCGTGGTACAGCAGCCCCGCCGCTGGATCGCGCTGCACAAGCCACTCGGCGTGGTGACCACCGCGCAGGATGAGGAAGGCCGCCGCACCGTGTTCGAGCTGGTGCCGCGCGGCGCCGGCCTTACCTACGTCGGCCGGCTCGATGTGATGACCACGGGACTGTTGCTCCTCACCAGCGACGGCGAAGCGGTGCACCGGCTCACCCACCCCAAATACCGGATCGAGCGGCGCTATACCGCGCTGGTACACGGCCGGCCCACCGCGGAACTCGCCGAAGCGGTGAAGCGCACGGTGGTGCTCGACGGGCGGCCGGTCGTGTTGCAGGGCGTGCGCGTGCGTCCCGGTGTGGACGGCCGCAGCATCGTCGACGTCACCCTCGCGGAAGGCCGGAAGAACGTCGTTCGCCGCTGGGCCGGCGAGCTCGGTCTCAAGGTCGACCGTCTCGCCCGGCTCTCCTATGGCCCGATCCGGCTGGGCGAGCTCCCCGTGGGCAAGTGGCGGGCGCTGCTCCCCCAGGAAGAACGGGCGCTCTATCGTGCCATCCACCTCGACCCCCGCTCCCCGAAAGCGTGACGCGATGACGACGCCAGCGCCGGCCGCTTCCTCCCCCCCGGCTGCCCCCGAATCGCTGCCCCTGCGCCAGGTGATGGATGAGGTGGGCCGCCGGCTCGTGGGCCAGCACGCGATGGTGGAACGGCTGCTGATCGGATTGTTCACCGGCGGCCACATTCTGCTCGAAGGCGTTCCCGGGTTAGCCAAGACCCTGGCGGTGCGCACCCTCGCCGAGATTCTCCACGCCAGCTTCTCGCGGATTCAGTTCACCCCCGACCTGCTGCCGGCGGACGTGATCGGCACCATGATCTTCGACCAGAAGACCCAGGAGTTCCATCCCAAGAAGGGCCCGCTCTTCGCGCACATCGTCCTCGCCGACGAGATCAACCGCGCGCCGGCGAAGGTGCAGTCGGCGCTGCTCGAAGCGATGCAGGAGCGCCAGGTCACCATCGGCGGGACGACGTATCCGCTGCCCGAGCCGTTCTTCGTGCTGGCGACGCAGAACCCGATCGAGCAGGAGGGCACCTACCCGCTGCCGGAAGCGCAGCTCGATCGCTTCCTGCTCAAGGTGAAGGTGGAATACCCCAATCGCCTCGAAGAGCGCGAAGTGCTGGTGCGGATGAGCGGCGGGGAACCCATCCCCGTGCACCGGATCCTCGAGCCCGCCGGAATCCTGACCGCCCGCAAGCAGATCGCCGCGGTGCACATCGACCCGCGGCTCGTGGACTACATCATCGATCTGGTCCGGGCGACCCGCGAGCCGGGCATGGTGGGGCTCAACGAGCTGGGGCCGCTGATCGCCTTCGGCGCCTCGCCCCGGGCCTCGATCGCGCTGGCGCAGTCCGCGCGCGCCTACGCGTTCCTGCAGGGCCGCGCCTTCGTCGTGCCGGAGGACGTGCGCGCCCTCGCCCCCGACGTGCTTCGCCACCGGATGGTGCTGACGTTCGAGGCGGAGGCGGAAGACGTGACAGCGGACGGAATTGTCAGTCAGTTGCTTACTGCAGTGAAAGCTCCCTAACTGCTTCCCACAGATTACACGGATTACTCCGTTGAATTGGACTGATGGAATACTGCACTCGTTCTCGGGTCAATTTGTGAAATCTGTGGGCAGCTGTTTCAGGCAATGACCGTCCCCCCGGAGTTACTCAAGCAAGTCAAGGGCATCGCCTTACGGACGCGAGGCGTCGTGGACTCGCTCTTCTCCGGCGAGTTTCGCTCGGTTTTCCGCGGCCAGGGCATGGAGTTCTCCGAGGTCCGCGCCTACGAAGTCGGTGACGACTTCCGCGCCATCGACTGGAACGTCTCCGCGCGGCTCGGCGCGCCCTACGTCAAGACCTTCACCGAAGAGCGTGAACTCACCCTGCTGCTCATGGTGGACCAGTCGGCCTCGACCCGCGTCGGCACGCCGGTCACCAAGGCGGCACGCTCCATCGAGGTCGCCGCGGTGCTGGCGCTCGCGGGCGCGCGCGAGCAGGACCGCGTGGGCGCGCTGCTCTTCAGCGACAGAGTGGAGCACGTCGTGCCACCGGCGAAGGGACGCCGCCACGCGCTCCGGCTGTTGCGCGATCTGCTCGCCTTCGCGAGCCAGCGGCGCGGCACCAATCTCGTCCAGGCGATCCACTACGCCTCGAACGTGCTGCGGCAGCGGAGTGTGGTCATCATCCTCTCCGATTTTCTGGCCGAGAACTGGGACAAGGCGCTGCGGGAGCTGGCGGCGCGACACCAGGTCATCGCGATTACCGTGGACGATCCCCGCGAAGCCTCGCCGCCGGCCGCGGGCTGGGTGGAGATGGAAGATGCGGAGAACGGCCGGCGCGCCCTGGTCAACACGAGCAGCGCGCGCGCCCGGTACCGCTGGCTGGAAGCGGTGCAGGCCCGGCGTGCCCGGCGTGCCGACCGGCTGCGCGCGGCGAGCGTCGAGCACATCCCGCTCGACCTCGATACCGACTACGGTGTGGTGCTGCGGCGCGCCTTCGCGCCACGGCGGCGGCGACAGAACGCAAGGCGGCGGCGATGATCGCGCTGCTGCTCCTGCTGCAGCAGGGGCCGCCGCCCACCGTGGGTGACACGGTGTGGGTGGAGCGCGTTTTAGGCGACGTCGGCGGGGCCGTGGTCCGCCCCCAGCCCTGGTCGCTCGGGGAGCTCGGCGAACAGCTCGGCCCCGCGCAGGTGACCCAGGGCGTGCGCGGCGCCGTGGTGCGCTATCCGCTGGTGTTCTGGTACCCCGGCGATCACACCGTCACCATGCCGGGCCCGGTGCTGGTCCGGCGCGACGGCAGCTCCGACACCCTCAGAGTGTCGACCCACAAGATCACTCTGCTGAGCGTGCTGCCCGCCGGACGGCCGAAAAGCAAGCTGCAACCCAAGCCCGCGCGCGGCACGCTCCCGATCGCTTCGCAGAGCCTCGTCCCGCTCGCGGTCACGACGGGGGCCGCGATCCTGGTGCTCGTGCCGGTGGCGTTGCTCTGGCGCCGGCGCGGCACGGTGGCCCCGCTTGCCACCCGCGTCGAGCTCTTTCCCGATCCCGCCCGGCTGCGGGAGTGGGCGGCGGCGGGGGAATACCGCGCGGCGCTCACGGGGTGGAGCTGGCGGCTGGCGCGGATGCTGGCCCGGAGCCAGGACCTGGCGCAGATCGCCGAGGCGCAGCGCGTGTTAGAGGAGCTCTCCGACCAGGTCTATCTGCCCGGCGAGTCCGCCCGCCTCGCCGAGCTCTGTGAACGCGCCGCGCGGCTCACCGGGGAGGCGGCGTGAGCTTCCTGAGCTTCGCGCGGCCCTGGCTGCTCGGGCTGCTGCTGCTGCCGCTCTGGCTGCTCTGGCGGCAACGCCGGGGCGGGGCCGTGACCGTGGGCGACGCCGGCGGGTTACGCGCCGGGGGTCGGTCAGATCGTCGAACCGGAAACACCCTGGCGACCGCTGTACCGGCGCGGCATCGCATAATCTAGCGGGCATGACGATCGCCGAGCCGGTCGGTGCGGGCACTCGAACGCCGCTCACAGGGAACCAGGTGCGCGGCTTCTGGGCCGCGTGGGGCGGATGGGCCCTCGATGGGATGGATTCGTTCATCTACG
>CAYNNS010000250.1:0-5383 GCA_964398345.1 uncultured Gemmatimonas sp.
GTCAGTACGGCGATTGCTACATCCGCATTGCACCGCTGGCCCGCGGCTCGGGGTATGAGTTCGTCGACAGCATCGTGGGCGGCGTGATCCCCAACAAGTTCATCCCCGCGGTGGACAAGGGGGTCCAGGAGGCCGCGCAGCGCGGGCCGATCGCCGGCTATCCCTGCGTCGATTTCCGTTGCGAGTGTTACTTCGGGTCCTATCACGACGTGGATTCCAGCGAGCAGGCGTTCAAGATGGCGGGCATTCTCGCCTTCCGGAACGTGACGCCGAAGGCGCGGCCCGTGCTGCTCGAACCGATCGTCTCGGTGAAGGTGCGGGTCCCGTCGGACCGGATGGGCGACGTGCTGGCCGATCTTTCTCCGCGGCGCGCCCAGATCCTCTCGACCGAGACCGAGGGCCGCGACACGGTCGTCAACACGCTGGTGCCCCAGGCCGAGCTCTACCGCTATTCCGCGGCGCTGCATTCCATCACCCACGGCCGCGGCACCCACCACGAGCATTTCCACGGCTATGCCGAAGTGCCCGGCGATGTGGCGGCCAAGGTGGCGGCGGAACACAAGAAGGAGACGGCTCCGGAAGAACACTAGAGAGGACGGTTCCGATGCACGCTCGCTATCTGCTGTCGGCGTCGCTCCTGGGCGGTCTGGTGGGGTTCGGCTGGGGTGCGCTCACCCACAACCTGCTGCCCGCGTCGCAGCCGCTCGCGTTCAGCGACTCCACCGCGGTGGTGCAGGCGGTGCACGCCAACGCGCCGGGCAACGGGGTCTACTACGACCAGCGCGGGTTATTCGCCGCCGTCGCGTTCCACGGCGATCTCGGCCCGCGGTACTCCAGCCTGCTGTACCCCATCGCCCACCAGCTCCTCATCGAGATCGTCGTCGCCGGGTTACTGGCCTGGGCGCTGCTCCGCCTTCCGGTGTGGCCGGCGTCGGGCACCGGATTCCTGCTCGCCACCGTGGCGCTCGCGGCGGGAATCGATCAGCTGCTTCCCTTCACCAACTGGTATGGTTTCCCGCTCCGATTCCAGCTCGTCGAGCTCGCGGACCTCGTGGTGGGATGGTTCCTGGTGGGATGGGTGATCGGGTGGTTGCGCAACCGCATGCTGCGGGCCGAGGCCCGCTAGGAGGTTCCTATGCCGCGTCTGCTCAGGCTCGGCGTCCTGGTTCTGGGTTGGGTGACGGCGGCGGGCGCGCAGGAAAAGCCGTCCGACACGCTGCTCACCGTGGGGCGCTACCTCGACTACGAAACGGTCGCTGATCCGCAGCCTTCGCCCAACGGGCAGCTGGTGCTCTTCACGCGCCGCTCGGTCGACAAGATGAAGGACAACTTCGAGTCGGCCCTCTGGGTCATGGGCGCCGACGGCAGCCGCCAGCGCTTTCTCGTCAAAGGCTCCAATCCGGTCTGGTCGCCGGACGGCACCCGGATCGCCTATCTGGCCGACGGCGAGCCCAAGGGCATGCAGGTCTTCGTGCGCTACATGGACGCGGAAGGCGCGGTCACCCAGGTCACCCACGTGCTGCAGAGCCCCGGGAACCTGCGCTGGTCTCCGGACGGCAAGTGGATCGGGTTCAGCATGCTGGTGCCGCAGGACTCGACCTGGAAGATCGATCTGCCGAAGGCCCCCGAAGGAGCTCAGTGGACCAAGGCGCCTCAGATCGTGAACAAGCTGGTCTTCCGTGCCGACCGCACGGGGTATCTGACGATGGGCTACACCCACCTCTTCGTGATTCCCGCGACCGGAGGCACCCCGCGGCAGCTCACCCGTGGGGACTGGAACGTCGGCTCGCGCGCGGGCGGGTTACCCGGCGGGGTCGGCTGGGATTGGCTGCCCGACGGCAAGACGATCGTCGTCGACGGCGACGACGCTCCCGACGCGGAGCTGCATTACCAGCGCTCCAATCTGTATCTGGTGGACGTCGCATCCGGGGCCAGGCGCCGGCTCACCGCGCAGGACGGCAACTGGTCGGGACCGCGGGTTTCACCCGACGGCAAGCTGATCGCGTTCGCCGGCTATCCCGCCGCCGGCCCGGTGAGCTATCGCACCGATGACCTCTACACCATCGCGCCCGACGGCAGCGCGATGACGTTGCGCAGCACCGGGCTGGATCGCGACCCGAGCGGCATCGTCTGGTCGGCCGACAGCAAGGCGCTCTATTTCACCGCGGTCGATCGCGGCACCAGCAACCTCTGGATGGCCGGGTTCGGCGCCGCGCCGCGGCAGCTCAGCACCGGAACCCACATGCTCGGCAACGCCGCCGTGACGCGGAACGGCGTCGTCTTCGCGGTGCGCAGCAATTACTCCCGGCCACCCGACATCGTGCGCCTCGAGGTCAAGAAACCCGCCGAGCTCACGCAGCTCACCGAGGTCAACGCCGACCTGCTCACGGGGACCCGCCTGGCGGAGGTGGAGGAGATCTGGTACGGGTCGAGCGGGGGAGCCAGGATCCAGGGCTGGATCGTCAAGCCGCCGGCGTTCGATCCGGCGCGCAAGTATCCGCTGATCCTGGAGATCCACGGCGGTCCGCACGGCAACTACAACAGCGGGTTCAACTACCAGTTCCAGAACTTCGCGGCGAACGGCTACGTGGTGCTCTACACCAATCCGCGGGGCAGCACGGGATACGGCAGTGCCTTCGGCAATGCCATCTTCCATGCCTACCCGAGCGTGGACTACGACGACCTGATGGCCGGGGTGGACTCCGTATTAGGGCGGGGGTACATCGACGCCCGGCGGATGTACGTGGGTGGCTGCTCCGGCGGCGGCGTGCTCTCCAGCTGGGTGATCGGACACACCACGCGATTCGCCGCGGCCGCGGTGCGCTGCCCGGTGATCGACTGGATCAGCTTCTCGGGGCACACCGACATTCCGCTCTTCACCTATAACTTCTTCGAGAAGCCATACTGGGAAGATCCGCTGCCCTGGCTCAAGCAGTCCAGCCTGATGTACGTGGGCAACGTGAAGACCCCGACCATGCTGATGACCGGCGTGCTCGACATGCGCACCCCGATGCCCCAGAGTGAGGAGTACTACCAGGCGCTCAAGATGCGAGGGATTCCTGCCGTGCTGGTGCGTTTCGAAGGGGAATACCACGGTACCGGCTCGAAACCGTCGAACTGGATGCGGACGCAGCTCTACATGATGAGCTGGTACCGCAAGTGGGGCGGGGATGGGACGGCGGCGGCGGTGGGGGGACAACCGTAGAAGGCGGTCAGAGGGTAAGAAGGTAGGAGGGTACGACACTTACCCTCTGACCCTCTGACCCTCTGACCCTCTGACCCTCAGGGCCTCGCATAGCGCTGCAGGTACTGCAAGTCATCCTCGTCGATCCTCACCACGTACACGGTCCCCTTTCCGAAGCCCACCACCCGGCTGCTCGGGTTGAGGCTCACCTTTTTGACCAGCGTTCCGGAGTGGTCGAAGACGTCGTACGTCGGCACCTTGTCTCCGAAGACCCGGGTACGCAGCACCCAGACCTCTCCCTCCGGGGTCGCGAGCACCGAGTTGCCCGCGGCGCCATCGAAGGGTGGCTTGGTTTCGGCGAATTCGGGTGGAGGGAGCTGAATGTTCGGCGGCGGCCCACCACCACCACCACCGCCGCCACCGGGCCCACCGAAACTCAGCCGGATGCCCTGGTTCGGGTTCTTCTTCTGCGCGTCGATGACTTCCTGTTTGTCCGCGTCCGTCACCTTGATCGGGGTGTACGGAACCTCGGGCCCTGACACGGGAGCGCCGCGTCCGGTCAGCCACAGCACGCGATAGGGCGCGGGGATGACCCGCGCGATGCTGCCGTCTCCCGCGACGTCCCAGTTCTCCGCCGGGGTCCACCTGACGTTGTTGCCAATGCGGACGGTGAAGTTTCCGCCACTGCGGTTCGACGACGCCGAGTTGGGCGGCAGCTTGATGTAGCCCACCGTGTCGAAGTTCGGCTTCACCCGGTCCCAGCGCAGCAGCGCGACCGAATCCGCCGGGCCCCCGTCCGCATTGAAGGGCGAGCCCCTGAAATACAGCCGACCCTTGCTGTCCACACCGCGCACCTGCTGGATGCCCCCGATGATCAGGGGGCCATTCCCTCCGCCGGTGGTGGGCGTCGGAGGACGGGGCAGCTCGAGAAACCCGCCCGGCTTTCCGTCGGATCCAATGATCAGAAACCGGCGGTTGAGGATGTCGTGCACCAGCGTGGTGCCGTCGGGCAGGCCCGCGAGCGCGATGGGCAGCGCGTATTCACCCGGGCCATTGCCCTCTCGGCCCACCTTGGTGACGGAGCCGCTGGCAAGATCGATGAGCTGGACGACTTTGTCCTGGCGGTCGGCGAGCAGCACCTTCCCGCTGGGGAGCTCGCGGATCGCGCCGATGTTGGTGAAGGACTCTTTGGTCTCCGCCGTGGGCTTGGAGAGCGTCGCCTTCTGTTGGGCGCTCGCAACCGACGCGGCCCACGCCAGGCTCGCGAGCGTGCCGAGCAGTCTGTTCCGGCGCACGAAACGACTCCTACGTTCGAGGGTGAGGTTGCTGGAAGGATGCCCCGGACCTGGCCACAGTTGCAGGGGCAACCCGATTTGCGGTCCCCTCCCCAACGCGGTAGGGTTCCCCAGCGTATCGTATCCGATCCACGACCAGGAGTCCGACTCATGGGCCGGCTGCTGTCGCGTTTCCTGAAGTTGACCGTGGTTTCCACGTTGGTGCCCGGCGTGTTGGCGGCCCAGGGAGGATTCCAGGGCGCGCCACCCAAAAACCTCCAGGTGTTGCCCAAGGACCTCACGCGGCAGGAGGTCGTCGGCCGGATGCGCATCATCGCGGCGTCGCTCGGCGTGCGCTGCGAATACTGCCACGTGCGGACCACCGGTCCCGACGGCCGCCAGATCGACGACGACGCCTCCGACGACAAGGACACCAAGAAGACCGCGCGCGAAATGCTGAAGATGGTGAACGCGATCAACGACCAGTACCTGATCGCCGGGATGGGCAAACAGCTCAGCGACCGCCACCGGGTGAGCTGCGCCACCTGCCACCACGGCCTGGCCAAGCCACGCACCATCCAGGCCGAGCTGGCCGATGCGATCGAGGCGAAGGACGTCGATTCGGCGGTCAGCGTGTACAAGGCGCTGCGCACCAGATACTTCGGGACCGGCGCCTACGATTTCGGCGAGAGCGCCATTCTGCTGCTGGTACCGCAGGGACAGCTGCCGATTCCGCGCCCCGCCGCGATCGCCCTGCTCAAGCTCAACCTGGAGAACTACCCCCAGTCGGTGCCGACCCTCATGGCGCTGGTCCAGCAATCGGCCCAGGCGGGCGACACCGCGGGTGCCCTCGACTATGCCAACAAGGCCATCGCGCTGCAGCCCGATAACCCGCAGCTCAAGAACATGCTCAGCCGGCTGAAGG
>CAYNNS010000251.1:0-5347 GCA_964398345.1 uncultured Gemmatimonas sp.
GGCGACGTCGCCCAGGTCGGGCCCGTCGTAGCGCGTCGGCAGAACCACGACCGGCCGCTCCGGCGCCGCGTCCTCCCGCGGCGCGACCGCTGCCGCCGCGAGCTCGGTGAGCCGGGCCCGCAGGCCCTCGGCGTCCGCTGCGGCGGGATCGAAGAAGACCGTGAGGGTCGCGTAACCCGGAACCAGCTCGAGCACACCGGCCGGCGCCGTCGCGGTGAGCCGCTCGGCGAGGGCCAGCACCCGCTCGTGGGTCGCGCGCTCCACCCGGTCACCCAGCGTGACCGTCCACCCCGCCTCGCCCAGCGGCTGGACCGCCGGCGGAAGGTTCCTCATTTCACGAAGGGAGCGAGCGCGATGCCTTCCTCATCGAAGCGCCGGCGGACCGCCCGGACGATGGCGACGGCCTTGGGGCCATCGCCGTGAACGCAGATCGAATCGGCCCGGATGATGCAGCGGGTTCCGTCGATGGCGACGACATAATGGTCCTGCACCATTCGGAGCGCGCGCTCCGCGACCGCCTCGGCGTCGTCGAGCACGGCGCCCGCTGTCCCGCGCGGGACCAGGTTGCCGTCGGGCAGGTAGGCGCGGTCGACGAAGGCCTCGCGCGCCACGTCGAGACCGGTCTCGGCCGCGGCCTGCAGCAGGGCGCTGCCCTCGGGCCCCAGCACCACCAGCTCGCTGTCCAGCTGCCGCAGCGCGAACGCCACCGCTTTGGCGACGTCGCGATCCTTCGCGGCGCGGTGATACATCGCTCCGTGCAGCTTCGCGTAGCGCACCCGCGCCCCCGCCGACCGGCAAAAGGCGTCCAGCGCCCCGATCTGATACACCACGTCCGCGGCAATTTCGGTTGGCGAGGCCGCCAGGTCGCGACGCCCGAAACCGGGCAGGTCCCGATAGCCCGGATGCGCTCCGATCGTCACGCCCCGGCCGGTGGCGGCCGAAACGGTCCGCTGCATGACCATGGGATCGCCGGCGTGAAAGCCGCACGCGACGTTCGCCGAGGTCACCAGGGACAGGAGCTCCTCCTCCCCCGGGATCTCGTAACGCCCGAAGCTCTCGCCGAGATCGGCGTTGAGGTCGATGCTCGTCACACCGGCGGCTTGAGCTCGCCGTGGACCTTGGCGGTATCGCGGTTGATGCGGAAGCGGAAGGTCTGCTGCACCAGCTGGCGGACCCGTTGGCCGTCCTGAATCGCGGGGCGGAAGTGCATGTCCGGCAGGGCCTGACGCACCGCCAGGGCGAACTCGGGACGCGTCGCGGTGATGATACGGTAGGTGGTGGTGTCGACCGTCCCGGTGCTGTCGACGACGTAGAGCACCGCGGCCAACCCTTCGATTCCGCTCTGCAGCAGCTGCTTCGGATAGCGCGGCGCCGCGCTCAAGGGATCGCGGACCGCGGCGCTGTCTACCTGCAGCTCGGTGAGGGCGTGGTCCTCCGGCCGCGGCGCGACGGCTCCCCGGAGTTCGGTCAAGCTGAGCAGCGGCACCTCACCCCGGGCGGAGCGCTGCGCTGGTGCGGCCGCCTGAGCGACCGTCGGGGCGTTGGGGTCGGGGCCGCTCCGCGCCAAAGGAGCGGTGGCGGGAGCCGCACCCTGAAGTTGCGGCAGACCGGCGTGCTCGTTGGGAGGAACCAGGTAGACGGGCTGCCGGTCGAGCAGGGCCTGCTTGACGGCCTGGCTGAGCGGGACAAAGAGGACGACGAAGACGGCGACATGCAGGACGAAGCTACCGGCCGTCATCGCGTTGCGGCGGATCACCGCATCGGGAGTGGGTGGTGCAAAGAGGCGAATCATCGCGACCCCGTTGAACAGTCGCAGCGAATCCGGGTGGCAGCAAGGGCCGGCGCGGACGGGAATATAATTTGATTTGACAAAACAAATTAATATCGCCATTTTGCGCCGTGCTCGACGACGCCGTCCAGGCGGTGCTCGCCGCCTATCCCACCATTCACGCGGCCTGCCGGCGTCGCCACGAGCCGCTGCCACGGGGCGGACGGCTCAGCCGCCACCTCGCTAACCTGCTCGAACAGCTCGACCCGGTCGCGCCGAGCGCGGTCGGTGAGCTGGCGGTCCGGATGCGGGTTACTCCGGCCACCATGTCGCTGCAGCTCGCGCGCCTCGCCCGGCTCCGGCTCGTCGTCCGCACCCGCGACGAGCGCGATGGCCGCCGGGTCCAGCTCCGCCTCACCGACGCCGGTATCCGGCTGCGAACGCACCGCTCCCTGCTCGATCCCGACCGCGTCCGCGCGGCGTTGCAGCGGCTCCCCGACCCCGAGCGCGACGCGGTGGTCGCTGGGGTCCAGCTCCTCGCGCGCGCGGCCCAAGCCCTGCCCGGAGAGCCGTCGCCGGGACGGAGGAACCCGAACCCATGAACTGGACCGAGCTGCGCAAACGCAAAGCCCGGCGCCGGAGGGCTCGGCGGGCCGGCATGCTGCTCGGTGTCGCGCTCGCGGCGGTGGCCGTGATCGGACTTGGCCTCGGCGCGGAACAATCGGTCAGCGGGCGGGCCCTGCTGGAGCGTTCGCCGGAGACCATCTGGCGAGTGCTGCTCGACATCGACGGCATGCCGCTCTGGCGTTCCGACTTGCGCGCCGTGGAGCGATTACCCGATCAGGATGGGCGGCCGGCCTGGCGGGAAACCGGCGTGGCCGGCACCCAGATCATGGAAGTCGCCGCAGCCTGGCCCCCGAGCCGGCTGGTACTGCGACCGGTGAAATCGGGAGGCTGGCCGCTGCGGAGCGTGGAGCTGGTTCCGGCGGGACGCGGCACCCTGGTGACGGTGACCGAGCGCCTGCGAGTGGGAAATCCGCTGCGCCGGGTGTACGACCGGCTGCTGCCGCCGCGCGCGACCATCGCCCGGTTCCTGCGGGACCTCGCGCAGCGGCTCGCGACCGGCCGCCGCGATGTGGTGAGTAACCCGGGACGCTGAGCCGCAACGGCGTGGCCAACCGGGCTGCTCACTCGGCGTCCGGGACAGGGCCGCGCAGCCGCTTGAGCGCGCTGCGCTGGCGCTTCGCCTCGAGCCGGCGCCGCTTCTCGTCCGCCGGCACCCGCGTGGAGCGCCGGACCTTGCGCGGCGTGACCGCGCGTTCCAGCAGCTCGCCGAAGCGCTCCAGCACCCGCTCGCGGTTGCGCAGCTGACTGCGGGTGCCCGACTCCACCAGCCGCAGCCAGCCCTCCGCGTCGAGGCGATTCGCCAGGCGCTCGCGCACCAGGGCCCGCTGCGATTCGCTGAGCGCGGCACTCTGCTCCGGGTTCCACCAGAGCTCGACTCGGGTCGACGAGGTGTTGACGTGCTGACCCCCTGGACCGCTCGATCGCGTCGCGCGAAACTCCAGCTCGCCGAGCGGAATGCGCAACGTTTTCCCCGCGAGAACCACGCGTGTGGCGGGCATGGCGTAAGCTAAATCGCCTAGCGTTGCCCCGCGACCGCGTTACGTTTCCGCATGCGCTTGTTCGTCGCGGTGCCCTTGCCGCCGCCGGCCCGCGAAGCGGCGGCCGCTCTGCTGCGCGCCGTGCGGCCGCTGGAGTGGCCGGTACGCTGGGTTCGCGACGACGGCTTGCACCTCACCCTCAAGTTTTTCGGCGAGGTCACCAGCGATCGCGTCGACGCGATCGAGGAACTGGTCCAGTTTGCCACCGCCGGCATGGCGCCGATGGAGCTGCGGCTCACGGCGGCGGGCGCGTTTCCCTCCGCGCGTCGCCCGCGGGTGCTCCGTCTCGAAGTGGGCGCCGGCCCTGATCTCGAGCTGTTGCAGGATCGCCTCGAGCGCGGCGGTGAACAGATCGGGTTTCCTCCCGAAGGGCGACCCTTCCGGCCGCACGTGACGCTGGGAAGAGTTCAGGAAGGCCAGCGGCTGCCCTCGGGCGCCATGCGTCAGATCGAGGCGTGGCCCACCGACACCGGCTTCCTGGCCGATCAGATCGTCCTGTACGAGAGTCGTCAGACCCGCAACGGCCCCGCGTACAGCGCCCGCCTCACCCAGCAGCTGGCCTGATGCGGGGGTGTCTCACGCTGCCATTTCGGCTCCTTCTGCTCGCGATTCTGATCGCGGGCGGCTACCTCGCCTGGACGCACCGGCGGGAAATCCAGGAGCGGATCCAGCATTGGAGCGACGCGGGTGCAACGTCGGACTCCCTCGCGATCGGCAATTCCGCCGGTGCGCCCGCCGCGCTGGCCAAGCTCGGCTCCCTGAACGGGCGTGCCGACAGCGTGCTGCTGGCACCCGCGGATCTCGCCAACCTGCTCGCGGCGGCGTCCGGCGGGCTCGTTCCCGGCGGGCTCGACTCGATCCGCGTCGGAGCGGGTCGCGATGCGCTCGAGTTGCGCGGTCGTGTCGACACCCGAGTGCTGCCGCTCGCGTTCGGACCGCTGTCGGGAATCGTGCGGGACCATGAGAATGTCGCTGCGGGCGGCGAGCTCCTCTTCCGTCACTCGGGCCTCGCCGAATGGCGGATTACCAGTGCGCGGGTGCGGGGCATTCCCATTCCCCGGGAGGTGCTGACCCGCGTGCTCGCGCGCTTTGGCGGCACCGACGCCGGTGTCGTTCCGGTGCTGCTGCCGCCCGCCGTGGGTGGTCTGCGGGTTTCGCCCGCGGGTCTGGTGCTCTACGGGCGCGGCGCCGGAGCGAAGCCATGACCAATCGCGTGCTGGTGATCGACGACGAGAGCAGCATCCGGGACGCGCTGCGACAGGTCCTCGAGTACGAGGGCTGGCTGGTGAAGACCGCCGCGTCGGGAGGCGCGGGGCTCGACGTTTACGGTGATTTCCGCCCGCACGTCGTGTTGCTCGACGTGAAGATGGCCGGACTGGACGGACTCGATACGCTGAATCGGCTCCGCGAAATCGAGCCACCCGCCACGGTCGTGATGATCTCGGGCCATGCCACCATCGCGACCGCGGTGCAGGCGACCCACCAGGGTGCCTTCGATTTCCTGGAGAAGCCGCTCGACACCGACCGGCTGCTCGTCACCCTGCGCAACGCGCTGCGGCACTCCTCGCTCGCCGGCGAGAATCGCGAGCTGCGCCGGGCCGTCGACGCGCGCTATGCGATGGTCGGCGGCAGTCCGGTCCTGGAGGCCGTGCGGGCCCTGATCGCGCGGGTCGGGCCCACCAACGCGCGGGTGCTCATTCTCGGCGAGAACGGCAGCGGCAAGGAGCTGGTCGCCCGCGCGCTGCACGACGCCTCCCAGCGGCACGAGCGCGCCTTCGTCGAAGTGAACTGCGCCGCGATCCCGTCGGAGCTGATCGAGAGCGAGCTCTTCGGCCACATGAAGGGCAGCTTCACCGGCGCCATCACCGACCGCCCCGGAAAATTCGAGCTCGCCGACGGGGGCACGCTCTTCCTC
>CAYNNS010000252.1:0-5337 GCA_964398345.1 uncultured Gemmatimonas sp.
ACCAGACGGCGGGCGCGGTGAGGGCGTGCTCCATGCGTTCCTGGAGGTCGAGGTAATCGGGAATCGAGGCCGGTTCCCGCAAGGTCCCGCTCTTCCGATCGGTCTCCCAGATCATGGTGAGCCGGTCGAGCTGGGTGAAGGGAGCCGGACGGAGCAATACACCATCGACCACGCTGAAGATGGCGGTGTTGGCCCCGATGCCGAGCGCGAGGGTGGCGACCACCGCGAAGACGAAGGCGGGAGTCCGGGCCAGAGAGCGAATCGTCTGGCGGAGCTCGGCAAGAAGATCGGGCATGGGAGAAGGGGGTGAGACGCTGAATGGGGATGGCGGCGAGAAGGCAAGTCGCTCGCGCACCGCGCCGAGGAGAAGATCGAACACCAGGCGACCACGCTCGAGCCTTGCCGCGCTGCGCCAGGCATCCCGGAAGACCTGAGCCATCTCGTCGCCGAATTCCTCGCGGAAACGGCGCGGGTAGCCACCGATCAGGACGCGCAGCAGCAGCTTCACGCCGGCCGCACCCGAGGCAGGACCCGTTTGGCGCGAGCCAGCTGGACCAGGCGGTCGTGCCGGACTGCTTCGGCGCTCAGCACCCGCCGGCCCGCGGACGTCAGCCGATAGTAACGGCGTCTTTCGTCGTCGAGCTCGGGATCGGGACGCCGGCCGCTCTCCTCGATCAGGCGCAACTCGAGCAGGCGCCGCAGCGCACCGTACAGCGTCCCGGGGCCCAGCCGAACCTGGCCCCCGCTCTCAGCAGCGACCTCCTGCATCAGGGCGTAGCCGTGCCGCTCGCTCTCGGCCAGAGCGAGCAGGATGTGAAACCAGGCTGGCGGCAGCGGTACCGGGAGCGACATAGCGACGTCCGTGGTAGCAAGGATCTGCTATTATATCGGACGCCGATATAGTGGAAAGGGTTGGAAGACTACTCCGCGCGCAGCGCGACGATGGGATCCACGCGCGTCGCCCGGCGGGCCGGCACCCAGGTCGCGGCCGCGGCGACCCCCAGCAAGCCGACAGCGACGCCACCGAACACGATCGGGTCGACCAGGCGGGTTTGGAACAGCACCTGCACCAGCTGGCTCGTCAGGAGCCTGCCCAGCGCAAAGGCCCCCGCGACTCCGAGTCCGACGCCGAGGCCGGCGAGCACCAGTCCCTTGCCGAGCACCAGCCGCAACACGCTCCGGGTTTCGGCGCCCAGCGCGAGCCGGATGCCGAGCTCACGGGTCTGTTGCGCGACGGTGTAGGACATGACGCCATAGATCCCGACGGCGGCGAGCGTCGCGGCGACCCCGGCGAACAGGCCGAGCAGCAAGGAGAGGAAGCGGGGCTGCGCGGAGGAGCCGGATACGCGCTCTTCCATGGGCTGGACGTCGAAGATCGGCTGCTGCGGATCGAGCGAGAGCACCAGGCGCCGGACCGCCGGAACCAGCTCGAGCGGCTGGGCGCGGGTGCGGACCGCGATGCCCATCTGGGTAAACGGCGCCTGTGAGAACACCTGATAGAGCTGGGTGTGCTCGTCGTCCTTGGGACTGTTCTGCATGACGTGACCCACCACCCCGACGATCTCGAGCCAGCGGGTGCTGTCGCGTCCCTGGAACCCGACGCGTTTGCCGACCGCGGACTGATTGGGCCAGTACTTCCGGGCGAGCACCTCATCGACCACCGCGACGCGCCGGCCGTCGGCAATGTCACTCTCGTCGAAGCTGCGGCCGCTCTTGAGCGGGATGCCCATGGTTTCGAAGTAACCCGGGGTCACGACGCGGAAGTCTCCCCATGGCCCGCTCGCTTTGGGCGGCGGCTGGTACCCTTCGACCTGAAAGCTGCGGGTCCAGTTGGCATTGCTCATGGGGAGGGCGACGTTGCCGCCGACGGCGTTCACGCCCGGCAACGCCGCCAGGGCTCGACGCAGCTGATCGAAGAAGGCGATCTGCTGCGCATTGGTTCCGTATTTGGAGTTCGGGAGCGAAACCCCAAAGGTGAGCACCCGCTCCGGGCGAAAGCCGGGGTCGACCGCGATCCAGTGGCGGAAACTCTTGAGCATGAGGCCGGACCCGATCAGCAACACGATCGCGAGGGTGACCTCGGAGACGACCAGGGTGGCGCGGAGCCTCCCGCCCTGGTGCGAGCTGCGGACGCCGTCCTTCAGCATGCCGTGCACGGCGGGGCGCGCCGCTTGGATCGCGGGTGCGAGCCCGAACAGCAGACCCAGCAAGAGCGTCACGCCGCCGGTGAAGAGCAGCACGGTGCCGCTGATACCGACCGAATCGAGCCGCGGCAGGTTGATGGGATTGGACGCGACGAGCGCCTTGACCGCGAGAGCGGCGAGCAGCAAGCCTAACGCGCCGCCGACGCCCGACAGCAGCACGCTTTCGGTGAGCAGCTGCCGCACCAGCCGACCGCGGCCCGCGCCCATCGCCGTTCGGATCGCGATCTCGCGCTGCCGCGCGGTCGCGCGCGCGAGCATCAGGTTCGCCAGGTTGGCACAGGCGATCAGCAGCACGAAGCCGACGGCCCCCATGAGGACCAGGAGCGCCGGCCGCACATTGCCGACGACCTGCTCGGTGGCCGATTTGCTGTAGAGTCCCCAATTGGTGTCGCGGAAACTGCTGGGGATGCCGCGCACCTGGGAGGACAGGCGGTCGAGATCGCCCAGCAGCGCTTCCGGCGTGACGCCGGTCTTGAGGCGGGCGAGCATGCCCATGAATTCGCACCCCCAGCACCCGGAGCGCTGATCCGGAGAGAAGGTCAGCGGCTTCCAGATCGCGATGGCGTCGGTTCCGAAGCGGAACCCTTCGTGTGCCACCCCCACCACCGTGTGGGCTTCTCCATTGACCACCACGGTCTGGTTGAGGATCGAGCGGTCGCGCCCGAACTCCCGAGTCCAGAGTCCCTCGCTCAGAACGACAACCTTATCCTTGCCCTGCTCTTCTTCCTCCTTGGTGAAGCCGCGTCCGGCGACGAGAGGAATACCGAGCGTCGTGAAGTATTCCGAGGTGACCAGCTGACCGACCAGCCGCTCCGGCTCCGCGCCGCGCGCGAGATTCGCTTCCCATCCGGTGAATCCGGCGCTGTGTTCGAAGACGCGGCCCTGGTCGTGGTAGTAGAGGAACCCGATCGCCGAGGTGCCGGTTTCGAGGTGAATCGACTTGTAGCGGTGCCCGACGAGCACGAGGCGCTCCGGGTCGCTGAAGGGCAGCGGCCGCAGCAGGACTCCGTTCACCACGCTGAAGATGGCCGTGTTCGCGCCGATGCCGAGCGCAACGGTGAGCAGCGCGGTGAGGGTGAAGCCTGGTGATTTGCGGAAGGAGCGCAGCGCGAACTTGAGGTCTTGAAGGACGGTATTCATTGGCGACTCCGTTCTGGTCCGACCTATCGATTCACTCGAATGCTCAGATCGCCCGAAAGCGACTCCATGTACAGTTTGGCCGACCCCGAACCCCAGGTGGCATCGTACCGATGCCGGTGGCGCCGGCTGGCATCCTGATTGACCGGTAGATCAGACGAGAAGCCGCCCGAAAAGGTTGCGGCGGAGAGAGTTGCCGACGGCCGTTCGGGAAGAGTCGCGCGGATGTCACCGCTGGTCGTGGCGAAGTCATACTCCCCGCCTTCGAGGATCGGACCGCGGAAGCTGATCTCGCCGCTGATGGTATGGCCCGACACATCCTTCGAGTTGATATCGAGGAGGTCGACGTTGCCGCTGACGGTCTCGAGGTCGACGGTCGGCCCGCGGCCTCCCTCGAGGCGCACATCACCCGACACGCTGCGGATCGTCAGGTCGCCTTCCAGGTGCTCGGCGTGCACGTCACCGCTCACGGTTCCAATGTGCAGCCTGAGTCCGGCGGGAACCCGGACGATGAAATCCACCTCGGTGTCGTTGCGGTCGTCATTGTGGTGCCACCCGCAACAGTGGTCTTCCCAGCTGCAGGGATTCTTCGCCCGGGCTGCCTCGCTCGAGCGGCGCCCATCGTGCTGCGGGTAGCGCACGCAGAGCGCGACGCCATCATCCAGCTCGACGGTCTCGATGCTGACATCCTCGGGTGAGCCGTGCCGGCGAGCCCGCTTCACGGCGCTGACTTCCACGGTTCGCCCGGATCCACCGGTGACGGTCACGTTACCCATGATATCGGCGAGGTAGAAGCGTTTGCCCTCCGCGAGCTCGCGGCGGAATTCGAAGTCGGGCTTGCCCTGCGCGTGGGCCGCCGCGGCGCTGACCACGGCGACGAGAGCCGAGGCGGCCAGCCAGCAGACGAAGCGATGCAGCCGCGAGTGGGTCATCAGAAGGTCCCCTGGTCGTGATCGTGGTCCCCATCGTGATCCGGCTTCTTGTCCCGCTTGCGCAAGGCCTTCTCGGCTTCGCGTTCCTCCCGAGCCTTGATGATGCGATCGAGCTTGCTGGCGACTTCCGCGGGCCGCAGCAGATTGATGTCGCCGCTGAAGGTTTCGAGCTCCACGGCGGCGCTGCCGCTGCCGAGCCGATAGGTCTGCCGGCGCCGGCTGGGCCGCTCGGAAGCCGGGAGAGCGAAGCTCGCCTTCACGTCACCCGAGCCGATCGCGGTCGAGACCGTGGCATTGCTGCCCTCGGGCACCGAGAAGTAGATCTCGCCGCTGTGGGTGAGCAGCGAGTAGTGGCCCCCATCCACGATGCGGCCGTCATAGTACAGCTCACCGCTCACCGTCTCGACTTCGACGGACTTCGCATCGATGCGGCGGAGCATGATGTCGCCGCTGACCGTTTCGGCGACGATGTCGCCCTGGACGTCGGAGACCTCGACGTCTTCGCTCACGCTGTTGAGCTCGAGCCGCCCGCGCACGCCCGACACCACGATCCTGCCCTGCACCGAGCCGAGCTTCACGGTTTCCGCGCCGCCCTTGATGGTGATATCGCCCTCGAGAGTCTCGACTTCGATGGGCGCCCTGCTGCCGTCTACGTTCACGGTGGCGTACATCCCGCCGAGCTTGAGCGGCATCCAGGCGGGTACGGTCAACTCGTAGTCCACCATGTTCGCCGGACCCCGATCGGCGGTCGCCTCGAGGGAGAGCACCGCCCCGGACAGCACGGCGCTGACGTGGGTGCGGCGGCCGTGGCTCGCCTGAATGCGGACCTGGTTTCTGTCCCAGGCGCGCACCGTGATGTCACCACCTGCGTTCTCCACATGGAGCCGGGTTCCCTGGCTCACGGAGATGGTGGTGTCGGTGCCGGGACCCTGGGGCAGTGCCGCAGCGAGCAGGGCCAGCAGGGGAACGAGTGACATTCGGCGCTCCTATCAGGTTCGGGCGGCGATCGCGTTGGTCGCGGCGCGCAACAGGTTGAGCTTGCGCCGCATGTTCGCGGCGATCTG
>CAYNNS010000253.1:0-5336 GCA_964398345.1 uncultured Gemmatimonas sp.
ACTGCCGCACCGCCGCACCGCCACGTTCTGCCCCCACTGTGGTGAGCGCCTGATTCCCCTGACCTGCGGTCGCTGCGGTTCCGAAGTCGAGACCAGCTGGAGGCACTGCATCACCTGCGGGTCACCGGTCAAGGATCCCTTCCCCAAGCCATGAAGGCGGGCGACCTGGTATTCCTCTCCGGTGTGCGCACCGGGTTCGGCTCCTTTGGCGGTTCGCTCAAGGACTTCTCCGCGACTGAGCTGGGCGGCATTGCCGGGCAGGCGGCGCTACAGCAGGCCGGCATCGAACCCGGAGCCGTCGATCATGTCGTTGTCGGCAACGCGATGCAGACGTCAGCGGACGCCGCCTACATCGCGCGTCACGTCGGATTGCGTGCAGGCTGTCCGATCGAGACCCCGGCCCTCACGGTCAATCGCCTCTGCGGCTCGGGTTTCGAGGCCATTGTGCAGGCGGCCCATTTGATCCGGCTCGGCGAGGCCCGCGTCGTGCTCGCGGCCGGAGCCGAGTCGATGAGTCAGGCCCCGCACGTTGCCCGCGGACTCCGCTGGGGAGTGAAGCTCGGCGCCGCTCCCACGCTCGAGGACTCGCTCTGGCAGGGTCTCACCGATCAGTACTGCGGCTGCCCGATGGGGATCACGGCCGAGAATCTCGCGACGCAATACAAGATTTCCCGCGCCGAGGTCGACGCCTATGCACTCCGCAGTCAGCAGGCGGCCAGGGCGGCCTGGGATTCGGGGGCCATGGCAGCCGAGCTCTGCCCGGTGCCGATTCCCAATCGCAAGACGAAGCAGACGGATTCCTGGGCCCGCGACGAGCACATGCGGCCCGATACCACCGCCGAAGGGCTGGCCAAGCTGCCGCCGGTGTTCAAGCCCGACGGCGTGGTCACGGCCGGCAATGCTTCGGGGATCAGTGACGGCGCCGCGGCCTGCGTGGTGGCCTCGGCGGAGTTTGCCGCGGCGAGGGGACTCCGGCCGCTCGGCAGGCTGATCGCATGGGGAGTCGCCGGCGTCGATCCTACGATCATGGGCATTGGGCCGGCGCCTGCGGCGCGACAGGCGCTGCAACGCGCCGGCCTCAGCCTCCAACAGATGGACCGTGTCGAAGTGAACGAGGCGTTCGCCGCGCAATACCTCGCGGTGGAGCGGGAGCTCGGTCTCGACCGCGCCCGGACCAACGCCGAAGGCGGCGCGGTCGCGCTCGGACACCCGCTCGGCGCCAGCGGCACCCGCATCACCGTGCACCTGCTGCATACGCTGCGGCGCATCGGGGCGCGGTACGGGCTGGGCAGCGCCTGCATCGGTGGCGGGCAGGGCATTGCCGTGATCGTGGAAGCCTTCCCCGGAACCTGAAATGGCGGAGCTGACCCCCGGCCGGATCGATCGCGCGGCGCTCGAGCGCATCATGCAGCGCGCCGCGGAGCTGCAGGCGTCCGAGGCCGATGTCGGTGAAGGGCTCACCCCGGAAGAGGTCCTGGCCCTCGGGCGGGACGTTGGAATCCCCGGACGTTACCTGCAGCAGGCGATGCTCGAGCACGCCACCGATGTCGTCGCCCCGGAACAGGCGGGACTGTCCGGTCGTCTGGTAGGACCCGGCGAAATCACGGCGCATCGCGTCGTCATCGGCGAGCCCGACGATGCCGCGCGGGCGTTGATCTCCTGGTTCGACACGAACGAGCTGCTCGTGGTGCTGCGGCAGCAGCCCGGCCGGGTGACGTTCGAGCCGCTCGGAGGCATGCAGGCCGCGTTGCGCCGTGGCACCGCGGCGTTCGGAGCCTCGAAGCCGAAGTTCATGCTCGCGCGTGCTTCTCACGTTGCCGCGACGTTCACCCGGCTCGAATCGGGCTACTGTCACGTGACGCTCACCGCAAATCTCGAGAAGGCCCGCGGCAGCTACGTCGGCGGCGCGGTCGCCAGTGGCTCCCTCGGAATCGCCTCCGCGCTCGTGGTGACGGTGCTTTCCCCCTTCTGGGTCGTGGCCATTCCGCCGCTCGTGGCGGGCGGCGCGATCGGATGGTACGTACTCAAGCGCTTTCGCCCGCTGGCGGAGCGCGCCATGCTCGGCCTCGAGCGGGCGCTGGACTATCTGGAGCGGGGTGGCATCAAGCCGGGCCACCAGCTTCCCCCGAAGTCCGGCGGATTCCTCGAGACCCTCGCGGGTGAGATTCGCAAGGCGATCGCTTCCTCGAACGAGCGCCGCACGAAATGAGCCTGCGGACCATCGGTGTGCTCGGGTGCGGGCAGATGGGCGGCGGCATCGCCCAGGTGGCCGCGGTGGCCGGATTCGACGTGATCGCCCGTGATCTGAATGCCGGGCTGCTGACCGCGGCGCGAAGCGCCATCGGGAAGTCCCTCGACAAACTGGTGGAAAAAGCCAAGCTCGAGCCGTCGGTACGCGATGCCGCGCTGAGTCGCATCCAGGTGACCACGGCGCTCGGGGAGCTCAGCCGCTGTGATCTGGTCATCGAGGCCGTCAGCGAAGACCTCGAGCTCAAGAATGCACTCTGGCGCGAGCTCGATGGGCTCTGCCCGGCGCGCACCGTGTTCGCCTCGAATACCTCGAGCCTCTCCATCATGGCCATGGCGCGGGTGACGGGACGGCCCGACCGCTTTCTCGGGCTGCACTTCTTCAATCCGGTTCCCCTCATGCCGCTGGTCGAGGTGGTGCGCAGCATCGCGACGTCCGCGGCCACATTGGAAACCGGATTGGGATTCGTCCAGCAACTCGGCAAGCAGGCCATTCTTGCCCGAGACTCCGCCGGCTTCATCGTCAATCTGCTGCTGATCCCCTTCCTGCTGGATGCCGTCCGCGCGGTCGAGCGGGGAGTGGCCTCGATCCAGGACATTGACGCCGGCATGCAGCTCGGCTGCGGGCATCCGATGGGACCGCTCACGCTGCTCGATTTCGTCGGCCTCGACACCTCGCTCAGGGTCGGCGAAATCCTCTACGAGGAATTTCGCGAACCTCGCTACGCCCCGCCGCCCCTGCTCAAGCGCCTGGTGCTCGCCGGCTGGTACGGTAAGAAGAGTGGCAAGGGGTTCTACGACTACTCCGTGATGCCGGCCGTACCGGTGGAGCTGAGCCGGTGAGTCGGTCACGGGTCACCGGTTACTGGCTACTGGTCACTGTTCTAGCATGTCGCGCCACCACCGCTCGGCCGTCCTTCACTCCTTTCCCCGCGGCACCGTCGGCCGAAGTCGAGCTCGACATTCCCGCCGCCACCCGCGCCCTCGCCGAGGCCCTGGCGAACGACAGTATCGCGCTGGCCGCGGTCAAGGAGACCGATGGGTTCATCGATTCGGGGTGGCTGGATGCGGCGACCCTCGAGCATACCTCCAGGCGTCCGGTGGGCGAGAGCGTCGTGCGGGTGCGCGCGTGGGTGAATCCCTCCCGGGAATTCTGGAGCGAGCTGGTCGTCGAAGCGGCCTTTCGCCCCCTGGTCGATCCTTCCCGGCCCGATCGTGAGCTCGAAGTTCCCTTGCCCTCCGACCATCCCCTGCAGCGGCGCATCGCCGGGACGCTGCGCAAGCTGATCGAAAAGTACGGCGATCCCGAGAGCCTCAAGGCCCTCGCGCCGCCGAAACCCGCCAAGGCCGACTCCGCGAAGGCCAAAAGAGATTCCACCGCGGCAAAGCCGGACACCACCAAGCCCAAGCCCAGGCCCAAACCGGACACGATTCCGGCGCGTTAGCCATGCAGCCCGCGTCGCAGACCGCCGCCTGGCTTCCGCCACTTCCCTCGCTCAACGGCATCGGGCGGACCGACTTTCGCGCCCGGGCGGCCTACGCTGAAGGCGCGGGGATCTACCGCATCGTGCCGGCGGCTGTGGTAGTGCCATCCACCACCGCCGCGCTGCGCGAGCTGGTGACCTGGGCGGCCCAGCGACGAGTGCCGTTGATCCCGCGCGGAGCTGGAAGCGGGATGCCCGGAGCCAATGTGGGAGCGGGGGTGATCGTCGATCTCACCACGCTGGACGGCTGCCCTATCGAGGTCCATCCCGAGCTGCGCCGCGCCTACACCGGGGCGGGCGCCACCCTGCGCGACCTCACCGAGGAAGCCGAGCGCTCCGGACTGCGATTGCCTCCCGATCCCTCGAGCGCGCGCTTCGCCACCCTCGGCGGCATGGTGTCGACCAACGCGGCCGGACCGCGCTCGCTGCAGCGCGGCAGCACCCGGCGCTGGGTCGATGCGCTCGATCTCATCACTGCGGACGGAGAGTCGCTCACCCTGCGGCGCGGCGCGGCGCCACGCCAGTGCGCCGCGATCGAGCGCTTTACGCGCGACGTCGAGCCGGCCCTCCGAGCCGCGCGCGAGACCGTGGCCGCGCGCTTTCCGAGAACGCGGAAGAACTCCTCGGGCTACGCGCTCGACGCCTGGCTTGCCAGCGGCGATCTCCTGGATCTGCTGGTGGGCTCCGAAGGGACACTGGCCTTCGTCACCGGCATCGAATGGCGCCTGGTCCCGATTCCGACCCGCTATGCCGGCGTCCGGGCCGCGCTGCGGGAGCTCCAGTCCCTGGGTGATCTGGTTGCCGGTCTGGGATCGCTCGACCCCGTGGCGCTCGAGTATCTCGATGCCAGCTTCCTGCGTTTCGTGGGTGAATCGCCCGACGCCGAGGGGCTGCTGCTGGTGGAGTTCGAGGGCGACGAGAGCGAGTCGCTGGAGGAACGGACGTTCGCCGCGCGCCGCCTGCTCGAGCCCCACGCGCTGGAGCTTCGCCAGGCCTCGGATCGCCGGGAGCTGGAGAGCCTCTGGGCCATTCGCCATGCCGCCAGCCCGATCCTCGCGAGCCTGGGCGAGAGCCGCCGTTCGCTGCAGGTCGTCGAGGACGCCTGTGTCCCATGTCAGGCCATAACCCGCTATATCGAGGCCGTGCGCCAGGCCGGCCGGCGCCACCACCTGGAGCTGGTGATCTTCGGCCATGTGGGCGACGGCAACGTCCACGTCAACCTCCAGCCGGATCTCGCCAGCGCCGACTGGCAGCCCCGCGTCGCAGCGATCTTCGCCGAGCTGACCGAGGCAGTCATAGCCCTCGGCGGAACCCTGAGCGGGGAACACGGCGACGGCCGCCTCCGGGCCCGTGCGCTCGAATCGCTGTACGGTCCCGAGATCGTGCGGCTGTTTCGCGCGATCAAGGACGCCTTCGACCCCCTCGGAATTCTCAATCCCGGCGTCAAGCTCCCCGCCGAGGGCGAGCGCCCGCTCGGCGCGCTCAAGGTCGGAGCCGGCGCCGCAGCGCTTCCCGAAGACATCGAGCGTGCGCTCCGCGACATCGAGAGCACTGCGCGCTACTCCGTGAGTAGATTGGAGCTAGCCGATGCGCCAATACCTTGAC
>CAYNNS010000254.1:0-1057 GCA_964398345.1 uncultured Gemmatimonas sp.
CTTGATCTTCTTGTGCTCTCCATTGATCACGACATCCACTCTCGCATCCTCCCCCCAGCCGCCCGAGGCTCGGCATCATCCCAGACCGCGCGGATGGCCGCGATCCCGTAGGCGCCGCCGTTTCGGAGCTCTTGCACTCTATCGGCTGTGATGCCGCCGATTGCGATGACGGGCAGTTTTCCAGCCGCAGCCACGATCTGCTCGAGCCCTGCCAGCCCCAGCGGCGCCCGCCCCGTGTGTGACGCCGTCGCGAACACCGGCCCCACAACAAGATAGTCGGCTCCATCGGCTCTTGCGGCTTCCGTTTCAGCCAGGGAGTGCACGGACCTGCCGATCCACCAGAGCGGGTTCAATGCGCGCGCCGCACTTATCGGCAGACTGCCGTGGCCGAGCTGCACACCGAATGTGGGGACGCTCACTGCTACGTCGAGGCGGTCGTTGACGAACAACGACGACGGGAGGAGGGAAAGACGGAAGGCCAGATCGTAGTGCTCGCGCCCCGTCAGCTCACGCCCGCGCGCGTGGAACGCGAGATCGCTGCCGCCCCCATCCGCCAGCGCGCGTGCCACCACTTCGAGATCGGGCCGGCGCGCGGTGCGCTCGTCGGTGATCGCATGGAGCCGCGGCAGCGCGGATCTCACGTGAGCTTCGAGCCTACCTTGATCCGCGCGCCACGCAGCCACTCTCCGGCGGCCATGCGCTCCTTGCCGGCCGGCTGCACTTCACTGATCTCGACGCTGCCGCCGGCGAGATCCTTGAACGGTCCCGTGGCGATCACCAGTGTCGTGTCCGCCAGCACGATCTCACCTGGCGCGCCGGTGCCGGGGAATGGCGTCTCCATCACTTTCGGGCAGAACAGTTTGAGTTCTTTTCCCTTCAGCTCTGTCCAGGCGCCCGGCCTGGGATCGAGCCCGCGAATCAGCCCGCTCACCGCGCGCGCGTCCTTGGCCCAGTCGATGCGTGCCATCTCGCGCGTGAGCTTGGGCGCATACGTCGCGCGCTCGTTGTCTTGCCGAACCGGCCGCGGCCGGGGATCCCTTTGCTCGATCCTCCGGAA
>CAYNNS010000254.1:1067-5253 GCA_964398345.1 uncultured Gemmatimonas sp.
GGTTAAGGTTCACCAGGATCTGCTGCTGATTGACGCGAGCGTTTCGATCAGCGCTTGTGCGCCCATCTCCGCGAGATGAGCCGACAGGTCAGCGGCGGTCACGTCCGATTCGATGCGGTGCGGGATCTGATGGAGAATGGGCCCTGAGTCCATGCCGGTGTCGAGCTGCATGATGGTCACGCCGGTCGTTTCGTGCCCGCGGATGATTGCCCACTCGACGGGCGCCGCGCCGCGCAGCCCCGGGAGCAGCGAAGGGTGGACGTTGATCATGCCGCGCGGCGGCAGCTCGAGCAGCGCCGGCTTGAGGATGTGTCCGTATGCGACGACGACGCCGATGTCAGGGCGCAGGTCGCGCAGCTGTAGCAGAAAGTCTCTGTCGGTCGGCTTGGGAGGTTGCAGCACGAGTAGCTCTTCCGCTTCAGCGGCAACCTTGACGGGTGGAGGAATCAGTTTCGAGCGCGTGCGACCCTGCGCGGCATCGGGTTGAGTGACGACGGCGACGACCTCGAATCCTTCACCGACGAGCGCGCGCAGTGAAGGCACGGCGAATTCCGGAGTCCCGAAGAACGCCACGCGCACTACAGCTCACCCGCCGGCTCCGGCGTGACCTCCTTGAGGTACCCCGTCTTTCCCTTGCGCGACTTCTTCCATTTGGCGACGAGCAGGCTGCGCTTCACCGCGCTCAGATGATCGAGGAACAGAATGCCGTCGAGGTGGTCGATCTCGTGCTGGATCGCCCGGGCCAGCAGGCCGCTGGCCTCGCGACGGTAGCGCTGGCCGTCGGCCCCGGTAGCTTCGACGACGATGCGCTCGGGGCGCTCGACCTCGCCGTACACCTCGGGCACCGAGAGGCAGCCCTCCTCCTCGCGGGCGCGGCCTTCGGCGCTCAGGATCACCGGGTTCACCAGCGCCAGCCGCTCCTGCTCGACTCCCACCACCGCGACTCGGCTGGCCACGCCGACCTGGTTGGCGGCGAGCCCGACCCCCTTGGCGAGGTCCATCGTCTCGAACAGATCGGCGATGAACTGGCGCACGCTGGCGTCGACGGCTGGAACGTCGGCGCTGCGCTGGCGTAACACGGGAGAGCCGAGCAGATGCAGATCGAGGATGGCCATGCTACGCTGTCGGCGAAACGGACTCTCCGACGCGGATGATGCGGCCGCGCTCGACGACGAGCGTCGCGCTGCCGCTCTCGATGGTGACGCGGTCGTCCTTGATGTCCTTCACCTTCCCGATGATGCCTCCGGCGGTGGTGATGTCGTCGCCCTTCTTGAGCGACCCCAGCAGCTCCGCGTGCTTCTTGCGGGCCTTGGATTGCGGCCGGATCATCAGGAACCAGAGGATCCCGATCATCAGGCCGAGCTGCAGCGGGAAGAGCCAGGGCGGAGCGCCCGACGACGGAGCCAGCAAGCTCGGCAGCAGGGAAGTCATGAATCCTCTCGTCCGGTGTAGCGCGCGAGCCAGCTCCGGCTCCAGCGCGGGAATTCCCCGTTCAGAATGCTCCGACGCGCCTGCTCCGCGAGCCGGATCAGGAAGCGCAGGTTATGCAGCGACACCAGCCGGAGACCCAGCATCTCCTCAGCAACGAAGAGATGGCGGAGATAGCCCCGCGAGAAGCGCGCGCAGGTCGCGCAGTCGCACTCCGCGTCGAGGGGTTCCTCGGCGTTCCGGTGCGCGGCCTTGCGAATGTTCACGCGACCCAGCGCGGTCCAGGCGCTGCCATGGCGTCCGTTCCGCGTCGCCGCGACGCAATCGAAGAGATCTACCCCGCGGGCGATTCCTTCGACCAGGTCGTCGGGGAATCCGACGCCCATAAGATAACGGGGCCGATCGGCCGGCAGATTTCCCGCGAGCGATTCCAGGACGCGGTGCATGACCGGCTTCGGCTCCCCCACCGAGAGGCCGCCGATGGCGACCCCGGTCCATGCACCGCATGCCAGGGTCCCTTCGAGTGAGCGCCGGCGCAGCTCGTCATGGGTTCCCCCCTGGACGATCGGCCAGAGGGTCTGGCGGTCCGCCGGTCCGCCAGTCCGCGGGTCCGACAGCGCTTCATGCTTCCGCTTACAACGCTCCAGCCAGCGCAGCGTCTGCTCCATGCCCGCTTCCGCGAGCTCCCACGAGGCCTGCCCGGGCACGACGTGATCGAACGCCATGGCGACATCCGCGCCGAGCGCCCATTGGATCTCCATAGACGACTCCGGTGTGAGTCGCCGGGTCGAGCCGTCGATGTGGCTGGTGAACTCGACGCCTTCCTCCTCGATGGTGCGGAGCCCCGCCAGCGAGAAGACCTGGAAACCACCCGAGTCGGTCAGCATCGGTCGAGTCCAGGTGGAGAAACGATGCAGCCCGCCGAGCTGCCGCACCGTCGCTTCGCCGGGACGGAGATGCAGATGGTAGGTGTTGCCCAGGATGATCTGCGCTCCCGCGCGCTCGACTTCCTCGGGATGCAGCCCGCGCACGGTGCCGTAAGTGCCCACCGGCATGAACGCCGGGGTCTGCACGGCGCCGTGGGGCAGCTGCAGCGTCCCGGCGCGGGCAAGGCCCGCTGTGCCATCAACCCGGAAAGCGAACTGGTTACCAGTCACTGGTCACTGGTCACTGGTCACAGCACCACCATCGCGTCGCCGTAGCTGTAGAAGCGGTAGCGCAGCCGCACCGCGGTCGCGTAGGCGGCCAGGGTCGTCGCATAACCCGCGAACGCCGCGACCAGCATCAGCAGCGTCGACCGCGGCAGGTGGAAGTTGGTGATCAGCCGGTCGATGACCTTGAAGTCATAACCTGGCGCGATCAGCAGCCGGGTTTCGCCGGAGCCACTCTGCACCGTGCGGTCCACGCGCGCCGCGGACTCGAGCGCTCGGACCACCGTGGTGCCGACCGCCCAGACCGCTCCGCTGCGCGCCCGGGCGGCGGCGATCGCCGCTGCCGTCGCTTCCGGAATGACGTAGCGCTCGGGATGCATGACGTGGCGGGAGAGGTCGTCGACCTCCACCGGCTTGAAAGTCCCCGGCCCGACCTCGAGATCGAGCCAGGCCAGCTCCACGCCGTCGCGCGCGAGGGCACCGAGCAGCTCGGGCGTGAAGTGCAGTCCGGCGGTCGGCGCCGCGACGCTGCCTTCGCGCCGGGCGTACACGGTCTGGTAGCGCTCGGCGTCCTCGGCGGTCGGCTCGCGGGTGATGTAGGGTGGCAGGGGGAGCTGGCCGGTCCGCGCGATCACCGTAGCGTCATCGCCGCCCTGCAGCCGCACCCGGCGATATCCCTCGTCGAGGACGGCCAGCACCTCGACCGCCATCCCGGCACCCAGACTAACCCGCTTGCCCGGGCGGAGCGCGCTGCCCGGCTTGCCGAGGGCGAGCCAGGTCCCGTCCGGCTCGGGGCGGATCAGGAGCACTTCGGCGGGAGCGCCCGAGGCCCGCCGGCCGAGTAAGCGGGCGTGCCGGACCCTCGTCGAGTTGAGGACCAGCACATCCCCTGGGGCGACCAGCTCGGGGAGCTCGCCGAATCGTCGGTCGACCGCCGGACCGCCGGGCCGCCGGACCGTCAGCATCCGGTCCTCCCCGCGCCGCTCCGAGGGCCGCTGCGCGATCAGCTCAGACGGGAGGGCGTAATCGAAATCGGAGGTGCGGAACGCCACCTGCGGCTCAGCCGTCAAAGAACGAAGGGGCGGCAGCGCTGGAGGGTGGGGTCATCCCGAAGCGGCGATAGGCATTGGCGGTTGCCACCCGGCCGCGCGGCGTGCGCTCGATGAAGCCCTGCTGCAGCAGGTACGGCTCGTAGACCTCTTCGAGGGTGCCGGCGTCTTCACTCACCGCCGCCGCGATCGTCGCGATGCCGACCGGCCCGCCGCCGAACTTCTCGATGATCGTGCTGAGAATCCGGCTGTCCATGTCGTCGAGTCCCAGCTCGTCGACGTTGAGCCGCGCCAGCGCGTCGGCGGCCACGCGGGCCGTCACGACGCCGTCCGCCCGCACCTGCGCATAGTCCCGCACCCGCCGGAGCAGCCGGTTGGCGATACGCGGCGTCCCCCGGCTTCGCCGCGCGATCTCCTCGGCTCCTTCTGGCTCGACCGGAACCTTGAGGATGCCGGCCGATCGGTGGACGATGCGGGTGAACTCCCCCGGCGGAAAGAACCCCAACCCCCCAACGATGCCAAACCGGGGCCCCTTCGGCGCAGTGCACTGGCCCACGC
>CAYNNS010000255.1:0-1084 GCA_964398345.1 uncultured Gemmatimonas sp.
CATGAGCCACGAGCTGCGCACCCCGCTCAACGCCATCATCGGCTACAGTGAGATGCTGGAGGAAGAAGCCGGGGAGCGCGGCATGCCGGAATCGGTGCCCGACCTCCAGAAGATCCGTGCCGCGGGACGCCACCTGCTCGCCCTGATCAACGACGTGCTCGACCTGTCCAAGATCGAAGCCGGCAAGATGGAGCTGCACCTGGAGAGCTTCGAGGTCAGGCCGATGCTCGATGCGGTGGCCGCCACGGTGGCGCCGCTGATCGAGAAGAACGGCAACGCGCTCGCGCTCGAGGTGGGCGCGGAGGTGGGGACCTTGCGGGCCGATCTGACCCGGGTGCGGCAGGTGCTCTTCAATCTGTTGTCGAATGCGTCGAAGTTCACGGAGCGGGGGGCGATCACGTTACGCGTGACGCGTGACGCGCAGCGCGCAGCGCAAGATGCCATCGTCTTCGAAGTGCGCGACACCGGGATCGGCATGACCCCCGAGCAGCTGGGCCGGCTGTTCCAGGCCTTCGCCCAGGCGGAACCGTCCACGTCCAGCAAGTACGGCGGCACCGGGTTAGGGCTCGCCATCAGCAGGAAGTTCTGCGAAATGATGGGCGGGACCCTGACGGTGACCAGCGAGCCCGGGGTGGGGACGACGTTTACGGTGCGTATACCGGCCGATGTCGAGGCGGACCGGCGGGCTGGCGGACAGGCGGACGAACTGACCGCCCGACCGCCCGACCCACCGACTGCGACCGCCGGCACCGTCCTGGTGGTCGACGACGATCCCGCGACCCGGGACCTCCTGCACCGCATGCTGGCCAAGGAAGGCTTCCGCGGGGTCCAGGGCACCAACGGCCAGGGGGCCCTTAGCCGGGCGCGCGCCCAGGGCGCGGTACTTGTCCATCATGCCGAACGAGAAGTACACGTTGACCCGGTTCGTCTTTTCGCCGGACACGAGGTAGTCGGCGGTGTGCACCTCGATGCCCCGCGCGCCGAAGACCTCGCGGAGATGAAAGTAGGGGCCGTGAGCCCCCTGCACGTTGTGACGATTGTCCGGGTTGAAGAGCTCATTGCGGAGGAAGTGGTGCGACACGGG
>CAYNNS010000255.1:1094-5246 GCA_964398345.1 uncultured Gemmatimonas sp.
GCCGCGGATGCGGGCCAAGGGAGGTTTCCGCGTGGTGGAGGCCACCAAAGGCGCGGTGGCCCTGACCCGGGCGCGGGCCGAGCGGCCCGACGTGATCACGCTCGACGTGCTGATGCCAGGGATGGACGGCTGGGGCGCGCTCGCCGCGCTCAAGGCCGACCCCGAGCTCGCCGGCATCCCCGTCGTCATGCTCAGCGTCACCGACGAGCGCCACCTCGGCTTCTCGCTCGGCGCGGCCGAGTACCTCACCAAGCCGATCGAGCGGGCCCAGCTCAACGCGGCGCTGGCGAAGTACCGGCGGGCTCCCGGAGCGGGCGTGTTAGTGGTGGAGGACGACGCCGCCACCCGCACCGTCCTGCGCCGCGCCCTCGAGAAAGACGGCTGGAGCGTGACCGAGGCGGAGAACGGCCGCGTCGGACTGGAGCGGGTGGCCGCGGAGCCGCCCGCGGTGGTGCTGCTCGACCTGATGATGCCGGAGATGGACGGCTTCGAGTTCCTCGAGGGCCTGCACGCCGCGCCGGGCCGGCAGGCGCCGCCGGTGATCGTGATCACGGCCAAGGAGCTCACCGACCTCGACCGGCAGCGGCTCAACGGCGGCGTCACCCGCGTGCTCGAGAAGAGCGGCAACGGCAAGAGCGGTGCGGAGCTGATCGCCGAGCTGCGCAGCTTGATGCGGGCCCACGCGGGGGTCGGGGCGTGAGCCAGGAGCGCCGCGGCGACCAGGTCTCCCAGGGCGCGTTGCGCTCCGCCCTGCTGCGCCTGAGCACCCGGATCGCCGAATCGGTCGACGAAGCGACGATCTGCCAGGGCGTGGCCGAGGGGCTGATGCATCCGGCCTTCGGCTTCGACGGCGTCGGCGTGTTCCTCGCCGGCAGCGATTCCTTCGAGCCCGCGCTCCGCGCCCAGGCGGGCGGCTTCGGCCCGGGACGCGCCGACCTCTCCGAGCTCCGGCTGCCGCTCCGCGTCGATCAGAGTGCCATCGGCGAGCTGGTGGTGCAGCGCGGCGGCAGCGGCGCCTTCGGCCAGGGCGATCTCGAGATCCTCGCCGCGGCCACCACCCAGGCGAGCATCGCGATCGGGCGGGTGCGGCTGCTGACCGCGGAGCGGCGCCGCACCTCGGAGCAGCGCGCGCTGCTCGATACCCTCGCCGATCTCTCCAGCGAGCTGCAGCTCGACGCACTGCTGGGCGCCGTGCTGCACCGCGCCATCGCCCTGCTGGGTGTGACCGGAGGCGAGTTCGCGGTCTACGACGAGGCCAGCGACGAGCTGGTGATCGTCGCGTCGCAGGGTCTGGGGCAGGACTCCGTGGGGAATCGCATGAAGCGCGGCGACGGCGCGATGGGCCACGTCGCCGAGACGCTGGAGCCGCTGATCATCCCCAACTACCAGCAGTGGGAAGGCCGCTCGGAGAAGTACGCCCAGAGCACGGTGCAGGCGGTGATCGCGGTGCCGCTCGTGGTCGGCTCCCGGCTGGTCGGGGCCATCGCCGCGATCCACTCCGACCCCACCCGCAAGCTCGGCGAAACCGACCTCCGGCTGCTCAACCTCTTCGCCGCGCAAGCCGCGATCGCGATCGAGAACGCGCGGCTTTATTCCGCCGAGCGGGACCGCGCCACCGAGCAGCAGGCCCTGCTCGACACGCTGTCCGATCTCTCGGGCCAGCTCGAGCTGTCGCGCCTCCTCAAGGCGGTGCTGGAGCGCGCCACCACACTGCTCGACGTCACCGGCGGCGAGCTCGCCATCTACGAGGAGGACACCCGCGAGCTGGTGATCCTCGCCAGCAACCTGCCGGTGAGCGCCGTGGGCGCGCGCATGCGGATCGGCGAGGGCGCCATGGGCCACGTGGCCCAGACCCACCAGCCGCTGATCATTCCGCGCTACCAGGAATGGGAGGGCCGCTCCGATCGCTACACCGCGAGCACCATCCAGGCCGTAATGGCGGCGCCGCTCCTAATCGGCGACCGGCTGGTCGGCGCGATCGCCAGCGTGCACGCCGACCCCACCCGCAACTTCGGCGAGCGGGAGCTGCGCCGACTCACCATGTTCGCGCCCCAGGCGGCGATCGCGATCGAAAACGCGCGGCTCTTCTCGGCCGAGCACCGCCGGGCCGGGGAGCAGAAGGCGTTGCTCGACACGCTCACCGACCTGGCGGGCGAGCTGGAGCTGTCCCGGGTCCTCGAGCGCGTGTTAGCGCGGGCGGTGGATCTGCTCGGTGTGACCGGCGGCGAGCTGGCCACCTGGGACGAGGCCCGCAAGGAGCTGATGGTCGTCGCCACGCTCAACATGGGCAGCAGCGGGCTGGGCTCGCGCATGCGCGTGGGCGAGGGCGCCATGGGCCGCGTGGCCGAGACCCACGAGCCGCTGATCATCCCGCGCTATCAGGAGTGGGAGGGCCGCTCCGACAAGTACACCCAGAGCACGGTGCAGGCGGTGATGGTGACGCCGCTCCTGATCGGCAGCCGGCTGGTGGGCGCGCTCGCCAGCGTGCACTCCGACCCCCATCGGATTTTCGGGCCCCAGGATCTCCGGCTGCTGCAGCTCTTCGCGCCGCAGGCGGCGATCGCGATCGAGAACGCGCGACTCTTCGACTCCTCGCAGCGCTACTACGAAGCGCTGGTCCGCAATAACCCGGTGGCGATCGTGAACGTCGACCTCGGCAACGCCATCACGAGCTGCAACCCGGCGTTCGAGCAGCTCTTCGGCTATACCGAGCGGGACGTGCTCGGCCGCGACCTCGACGAGCTGCTCACCACACCCGAGCTGCGCGAAGAAGCCCGCGCCTACACCCGCGAGACCGCCGCGGGCGGCAAAGCGGCGGGCACCGCGCGGCGGCGGCGCGAGGACGGCACCCTGGTGGACGTCGAGCTGCTCTCGGTGCCGGTGCTGGTGGGCGGCGAGCGGGTGGGGATGATGGCGCTTTACCACGACATCACCGAGCTGCTCAAGGCCCGCCGCGACGCGGAGACCGCCAACTCCGCCAAGAGCCAGTTCCTCGCGAGCATGAGCCACGAGCTGCGCACCCCGCTCAATGCGATCATCGGCTACAGCGAAATGCTGGAGGAAGAAGCCGAGGAGCAGGGCCATGGGGAGTACGGCGCCGATCTCCAGAAGATCCGCGCGGCGGGGCGGCACCTGCTGGCCCTGATCAACGACGTGCTCGACTTGAGCAAGATCGAGGCGGGCCAACTCGAACTTTACCTGGAGACCTTCGAGCTGCGCCCCCCGACCCCCGACGTCGCCGCGACGGTACAGCCCCTGGTGGAGAAGAACGGCAACACCCTGGTGATCGAGGCGCCTCCCGCCGAACAGCTCGGCGCCATGCGCAGCGACCTGACCCGGGTGAGGCAGGTGTTGTTCAATCTGCTGTCGAATGCGTCGAAGTTCACCGAGAAGGGGACGATTACGCTTCGCGTAACGCGTAACGCGCAACGCGCAACGCGCGACACGATCATCTTCGAGATCAGGGACACCGGCATCGGCATGACCCCGGAGCAGCTGGGCCGGCTGTTCGAAGCCTTCAGCCAGGCCGAGGCGTCCACCAGCAAGAAATACGGCGGCACCGGGTTAGGGCTGGTGATCACCCGCCGCTTCTGCGAGCTGATGGGCGGCGAGGTGACGGTGGCCAGCGAGCCCGGCAAGGGCACGTGGTTTACGGTCCGGCTTTCGGCGGACATCGAGGAGGCCCGCAAGGACATGCTTAATAGGGGAATAGCTGTCAGCGAGTTATTCCATGCGGCTAGCGGTGTGACCGACGGACCGGATGAGCCGTATCTGTTTGGAAGCAGCCGTGTCGCGGGACCCGATCCCAATCACGGCAGTTACCGCTCGTTCGCATCTTTCAAAGATCCCGACGGTAATGGCTGGCTGTTCCAGGAAATCACAACGCGGCTCCCGGGTCGCATCGACCCTGCAGCAACGACGTTCGCGTCAACAAACGACCTCGCAAGCGCTCTTCGGCGGGCAGCGACCGCCCACGGCAAGCACGAAGAACGCACCGGCGGGCAACGCGACGAAAACTGGCCCGATTGGTACGCAGCATACATCGTGGCGGAACAATCCGGCGCAGAACTGCCGCAATAAACTACCTAACGTCATCGTCTTCAACTGCGCGGTTGTAGGGGCCGTCTTCTAAGACGGCCCTTCCTGGTTACC
>CAYNNS010000256.1:0-5243 GCA_964398345.1 uncultured Gemmatimonas sp.
GGATGTAGCAGTGACCTGTAGCCGGTGACCGGTTACGGTTGACTGGTCACCGGTCACGGGTCACTTTTCTTTCTCATGCCCAGGGTGCTGCGCTCGCTCGGACTTGCGGTCGGTCTGCTGGCCTTCGGGGTCCAGGCCGGCACCGCGGGCCTGGGATGCCTCAGCACCCATACCGAGCTGCCCACCGCTCACGAGCACCACGCGGGGCATCACCCGGAGCATCCCGCTCCTCACGCCCATAACCCGGGCGGCTGCATCTGTCTCAGCGCCTGCGGCACCACGCCGACGCTGCCCCGGAGCGTCGTTCTGGCGCTGGCCCCGGTCGTGCTGCCGGCCTCGCCGGCGCCCCACGCCCGTGCCGAGCTGCTCCCGCTGGCGGCACGGCGCCACACCCTTCCCCTCGCGTTAGGCCCACCCTCGCACTCCTGATTCGCTGGTCAACAGCACAGGAGCTGACCGGTCGCATCGAGCGGCCGGTACCGATCTTTTTCGAGGGAGGGTGTCGTGGTATCCCAGGTCAAGCGCACGTTGCTGGCATTCAGTGCGGCGGTTGGCGTCGCGAGTCCGGTCGGCGCCCAACAGCCCGATACAACCAGGGGGCATCCGCTGCCGGCGCTCTCGGTAGACGCGATCCGGGCCAGCTCGATCGCGCCTCCCGTGGCAACGCGTAGTGTCGATTCGCTGGTGCTCAAGAAGGCCCAGGCGAGCAACGTCTGGGACCTGGTGCGCCGCGTCGCCGGCGTGGAAATCCACGAGCAGGGTCAGGGCCCCGGTTTCGCGTCCGACGCCGTCATTCGCGGCTTCACGTCGGACCACTCCTCCGACGTACTGCTGGTGATCGACGGGGTGCCGGTCAATCTGCCGCTGCACGGCCACGTCGAGGGGTACGCCGACTGGAACATCCTCTTTCCGGCCGCGGCGGCGCAGCTGCGGGTTATTCACGGGCCGGCGAGCCCGCTCTACGGCGACTTCGCCTATGGCGGCGTCGTCGAGGTCACCACCGCCGCGACCGGTTCGGGCGTCGGTGGGGCGCTGAGCGGGTCGAGCTACGGCGACGCGAGCGCCTGGCTGCGCACCGGGTCGGAGAGCGACCGCGGGGGCTGGCTGCTGAGCGGGCGCTTCGGGCGCAATGAGGGCTGGCGGAACCACGACTCCAACGTGTTAGGCAACGGCCTGCTGCGCGGCCGCCGCAGCTTCGGCAATGGCGGCCGGCTCGAGGGCGGCGTGCTCTTCTACGGCTCGGACTGGGATTCCCCCGGGTTCGTCTCGCTCGACGACTTCGCCGCGGACCGGGTCCGCACGGCGGCAGATACCACGGACGGCGGCCACGGGTGGCGCAGCATCGCCCACCTCCGCTACACGCAGCTGCTGACCCCTCACCTCGGCCTGGCGGCGCTGGGCTGGGCCCAGGGCGGCCGCGGCACCCGCTTCCTGAACATTCCCGAAGCGGGCGAGGAGCTACACCAGAGCGAAGAGAACGATCGCCGAGCCGCGCTGGGAGGCCAGCTCCAGCTCACCTGGCATACCCGTGCGGGCGAGTTCAGCCTCGGCGGCGCGGGCCGCTGGGATGACGTCGGCTACCGGCTCTGGACTACCAGAGCGCGGGTCCGGCAGGATGGCGAAGACGAGTTCGACGGCCGCTTTCGCTCCGGGTCGCTCTTCGGCCGCTGGCGCAAGCTGTTCGGGCCGGTGCAGCTGGATCTCGGTGCCCGGGGCGACGTGCTGCACTACGAGCGGGACGACCTGCTGGCTGGCGGGGTCCACGCGGCCCACAGTTTCAGCGTTTTCTCTCCAAAGCTCGGGGCGCGTTATCTCGCCGGCAGTCATGTCGCGCTGCTCGCCTCGCTCAGCCGGGGCTTTCGCGGATCCCCCGGGGTGATCGAGGAGCCCACCCGCGAGCCGCAGCGCTCCTGGGCCAAAGAGCTCGGCATCGAGCTGTACCCGGGTTCGGCGGAGCTCCGGCTCTCGCTCTTCCGAATCGACGTGCAGCACGAAGTCATCCAGGATCCGGTCACCCGGGAGATCCTCAACGCCGGCGCGAGCAGGAGGCAAGGTATCGATGCCGATGTCGCGGTCCCGATCGGGGAGCGCCTGCTGCTCACCGGGAGCGCCACGTTCAATGACGCGAACCTCAAAGCAGAGTCGGACGTCACCGCCTCGATCACCGCTCGGCGAGAGAGTGAGGTCTCGGGACGTGCTCCGCTGTTCCACCTCGCCCCCCTGTCCCCCGGCGATCCGGTCCCCGGCGTCTCCCGCTACCTCGGGCGCGTCGGGCTCGACGTTCGCGCCACCGCGAGGCTGACGCTGGGCGGGCTGGCGCGCTGGAACGGACCCTTTACCCCCATCGGGGAGCCGGGCGTGCGCACGGACGGTTACCTCCTGGCGGATCTGAGCGCGAGCTGGACACTGACGCCGCGCTGGTCGGTGGACGCCGAGCTGCAGAACCTGTTCAACGCGAAGTACCCCGAGGTCCGCGCGTCCGGGTTTCTCAACCCCGGCGCGCCGAGGGTGCTGCGCGCCGAGTTGCGGCTCCGGTGAGGCGGGTTATTTCGGCACGACGAAGAGCGTCGCGCTGGTGCGGCCGGTCTGCGTCACCGCCTTGAGGTGCAGCGTGCCGGTCGCCGCATCGTACCAGTACTGGTTCCCGGTACTCGCGTCGAGCTCGGCGAGGCTCGCCGCGGCGGTCAGCGGAGCGCCGTTGTTGGAGTCGCGGATCACGTTGAAGCTGGGGTTGGGGTACGGCAGCGTGATCCGGATCCAGTCGCCGGGGTTCGAGCGGTTCATGAAGAACTGGGGGCGATCCGGAACCGCCACGCCGTACTGCACCGTATAGCGGCGGCCCGTCGGCAGCGAGGCCGACACGGTCTGGGGCTGCTGCGGCACGCCGACATAATCGGTGTGGACCGCGTCATCGCGCGTCAGGGTCAGCGGGGCCACCACCTGGGAGGTGGCGCCGCGGATCTGGAGCTGGACGAACGGTTGCACGCAGACCCAGGAGTTCCAGGGACTCCGGAAGCTGCAGGCCGGCGTCACCATGATCGGATTGTTCGCCGCCACGAAGGCGCCCGGCGTGCCGGTGACACTGCCGTCGGTGTCGAGAATGATCGCCGCTTTGTCTCCATCCTTGCTGGCCGCGGGGTTCTCGAGATACACCGCGTTGGAGTTGTCGAGCGTGATCTGCATGTCGAAGTTGCCGGTGCTGACCGGAAACCCGTTGCTGCGGTTGAACCCCAGCGCGCTCATCACCCGCCCGCTGGCCTGGTAGTTGACGAAGGTCACCCGTTCGGCGCCGACCCGGCCATCGTAGAACTCATATCCGCGAATCGGGAAGCTGGCGCTGATCTGGGTCCCGCCGCTGTTCGCGCTCACAGCGACGAAGACCGCATCCTGCACGAACGTCTCGCTGGCCGCGAAGGTCGCGCCGATGGCGTTGTCGGCGAGCATCGCGCCGCTGAGCCGCAGCGAGCTGCCGCGCAGCCACACCGCACGGCCGCTGTGCTTGTACGCGGTAAAATTCCTGAAATAGGCAAGCACCGCCGGTGAGCTGGTGCCCGGGATCTGCCGCGGCGAATAGTTCACGGTCTCCGTCGTCAGATCGGCCTTGGGGCCGTTGTCCACCATGAGCCCCGAATTCGAGTTGGAGTGGGCCACGTTGTCGCTGAATTCGCGCAGCGGGGTCTCCCGCGGCAGCAGCGCCGAGCCGGTAGATAGTCCCGTCGGCGACGCCGGCAACGCGAACCAGTACCCGAAGCCCCGCGATCCGGCGGCCGCATTGCGCCGGTAGGTGTTGTCGGGATTCGTGATCCAGAACGTCGCCGGGCTGACGTCGGTGGGGATCACCGCCTCACCGACAGCGGGCAAACGGGTGAGCACCCCCAGGTTATTCTCGAACAGGTTCCCCGTCTCGGCGCCATCTTCGAGGAAGTAGGCGTGCCCGATGTCGTCATAGCAGACGTTGCCGGAGACCACGGCGTTGCTGCTGCCGTGCACGGTCACGCAGCGATTGTAGGTGTGCCAGACGCTGTTGTCGCGGAAGTACTGGCCATCCACCGCGCCCTCGAGGTGCCAGTGCATCGGGTAGCGGGCCAGCACCTTCTTCTGCCCCATGCGGGTGACCTCGACGCCTTCGATGTGCATCACGCCGCCCTGCGTGGCCATCATGTGGCCGCCGAAACCGGTGAGATTCGAGGCGTCGTCACCGCGGACCACGATGTTCCGTGACAAGAGCCCTACCTCGGCGCGCTCCTCCAGGGGTTTGCCGGCGAAGGTCTGAGTGACTCCGAAGTGCGCGAAGTGCAGCGGCGCCGACACCGTGACTGTGGTGCCCTGGACGCCCGTGACGTACAGCTCTTCCGCCTGCTGCGGATCGAGATCGGTAGAGGCCAGGACGAGGTGATCGCCCGGTTTCCAGTCCACCACCTGCTCCAGCTTGAGCTGATTGCTCCCGGCGGCCGCCGTGGCCACCAGCCTGGTCCAGCCCACGCGCCTGGCCCCGTGCAGCTCGATCGCCCCGCCGGTCATCGCGCCAAACACCTTGGCGCCCATCCCCATGACGTCCTCGCCTTCGAGACCGGTCAAGGTGAGGACCGCCTGGTGCTGGAACGGCTGCGTCTCGGTCCCGATCTCGAAGCGACCGTGCACCAGAATCCAGCCCGAGGTCAGCGTGAGATCCTGCTCCGCGAAGCGCAGCGTCCCCTCGACGGTGAGACTCGCGAGGGGCGGCGGGCTGACGTCGAGCACGATCGTCTTCCCGACCGGGATCACCACGGCGGTACCACCGACCGGCACCGTGTGAGAGGGCCAGGTGCCGGGATTCGACCACTTGAGGCCCTGACTGGGGGGCGGCTCGCCGGGGTTGGTGCTGTCGTTGGCACACGCAGCGAGCGAGCAAGCGACTGCAGCGGAGACCAGGACGCAAGACGCGAGAGCGGAGCGCATAGGAACCTCGGCGCGATGACGGCGCAAGCGGCCGTGCCATGACATGATAACGCTGGGGCAGGAGACCGGAAAGTGACGCGGAGCACAAATCGCACCGCCGCCCTGGGGAAAGCGGGGCGGGTGCTGAAGTTGGCAGCCGGAGCCGCTCAGGGAGCGACGCTAACCCGGCCGCCGGTAAACGCGCTGACGAATCCGATCAGAATCAGCAGCCAGATCGCCACGTACATCGGGACGAAGCGTTTGCGCCGCTCCAGCCAATCGGGGAACAGGACCGGCTTGTTGGCGAACTTGCCGCGGGGCTTGGC
>CAYNNS010000257.1:0-5235 GCA_964398345.1 uncultured Gemmatimonas sp.
GGTATCGGTGAGATCGTTCACCGCCACGAACTCCAGGTCCCCCCCGCCCGACAGGGCCGCGACCCGCAGCACGTTCCGGCCGATCCGGCCGAAGCCATTGATGGCGATGCGTCGCGTCATGCACTGCTCCCGAAAACGGTCGCGGCCTCGGCGAGGGGCCTCCGGGCGCGGGCAAAAGTGACCGCACTAACCCGCAGCGCACCCGCGGCCAGAAGGGCGCTCGCCGCCTCCGCCAGCGTGGCGCCCGTGGTAAAGACGTCGTCGACGAGCACGGGGTGCCGCGGCGGTTTCCCTCGTGCCACAAACGCCCCGGCGAGATTCGCCGCCCTGGCCTCCGGAGTGAGCGCGGTCTGCGTCGTGGTTTCCCGTTGTCGCAGTAACGCGGCTTCGAACACCGGCGCCCCGAGCAGCGCTCCGAGGGCGCGAGCGAGCACGGCGCTCTGATTATAACCCCTGGTCCGCAGCCTGGCTGGCCCCAGGGGAATCGGAATGAGGGTGATCGTGTCGCGCGAGGCACAGCAGCGGCGCATCGGCGGCGCCAGCGCCTCGCTCACCCGCCACCATCCCTGGTATTTCAGCAGGTGGACCGCGCGCCGGGCGCCGTCATCGAGCCACACGGCGCTGCGAATGCCCTCGAGCCCGGCGGGCCAGGCGGCGCAAAGCCGGCAGGCGATACCGGCGACCAGCGGTTGGCCGCAACGCAGACACTGGGGCTCCGGAAGCGACTGCCACCTGGAACGGCAGGGCGCGCAGATCAGGGTGTCGCCGGCCTCGGCATCGGCGGGGTCGTGGCAGACGAGGCATTCGCCGGGAAGCAGCCAGCGCTCGAACGCCACCAGCGAGGAGCTGAGGCTATTCCAGCGCGGCGCGAAGCGCGGCACTCATCACCTCGCGCGGTGCCGAACGATCCGGGAACCACAGCTCGAACGCGGCGGCTCCCTGCTCGAGGAGAACGCCCCGGCCATCGGCGGCAATTCGTCCCGCGGCTCGCAGGGCGCGCACCCAGGCGGTCGCGCCCCGGCGGTACACCAGGTCCAGGGCAACCCTGCAACCGGGCACGAGGCTCGGGTCCACGGGCAGCGGATCGCCGTCCTGCAGCCCGAGCGGTGTGCAATTGATTACCACGTCGCAGTCCACCGCCTGAGCCGGCTCGATCCCCTCGCTCCGCGCCTGCGCCTCGAGCTGCTCGCGGTGTTCGTCCGAGCGGGAACGGACCGCCATCCGCGCCCCGGCGCGCTTGGCCGCGAGCAGGGCCGCGTGGGCGCTGCCGCCGGTTCCGAGCAGCAGCCATTGTTGTCCGAATCCGCCAAGCGACTGCAGCACGCTGAGAATCGCTCCGCTATCGGTCTCACCTCCCGCGACCTTGCCGTCGAGTCCCCAGAAGGTGTTGCAGAGCGTCAGCGCGGGACCGCCGTTGGACAGCACGCGCGCGGCCGCGACCTTGTGGGGGATGGTCACGTTGCCGCCCCCGCCCTGTCGGGCAAGACTGCTCATCAGCTCGCTCAGCTCGTCGGCCTGGCAACGGATCGGCACGTACACCGCGTCGATCCCGAGGGCGCGAAACCCCGCGTTCTGCATTCGGGGTGACAAGGAATGGGCGACCGGATCGCCGAGGATGGCAAAGACCCGCGTGCGGCCGCCGATGTCCATCAGGCGGCTCCGGTCAGCCGGGTTATGACACCGGGAATCAGCGCGCTGAGCTCCCGGTAGGTTTCGCGGTACGCGTCCAGCTCTCCGCCGTAGGGATCGGCGATTTCGGCCTGCTCCCCGGCTCCCCCGGCGTATTCGCCGAGGAGGTGGGCCCGGGCACCGCCACCCATTTCGCGAACCTTGCCGAGCTGAATCCGCCCCATCGCCAGAATGAGATCGGACTGGGCCACGAGCTCCGGCGTCAGCAGCCGGGCGCGATGCCCCGACACGTCCAGTCCACGCTCCAGCAACACGAGGTATGCGCCTTCGGAGACCGGTGCGCCTTCCCAGGCACCCACACCCGCGGACTCGACGTCGACCCCCGTTACTCCCGCACCCTCCAGCGCCTGTTTGAGCAGGGCCTCGGCCATGGGACTCCGGCAGGTGTTGCCGCTGCACACCAGGAGCACGCGCCTGGCCATCAGGGCGCCAGCCTGCCGACGCGGGCGCGCAGCTCGCCTCGGGGCAAGGCCCCTTCACGAATCAGCGCCGGCTGGCGTCCGGTGCAATCGACGATCGTGGAAGGCGGCACGTTGCCGAGAGTGCCGCCGTCGAGCACCAGCAGCTCGCCGGCATCATACGCGCTGCGGAAGAGGGTGACCAGCTGCTCGGCGCCCGGTGCCGGGGGCTGACCCGGCACGTTCGCCGAAGTCGAAGTGAGAGGCTGGTTCAGGATCTCGATCAATCGTGCCACGGCCTTGTGGGAGGTGTGCCGCACCGCGATGCCCTTTTCCGGTCCGCGCAGCGCATCGGGAAGCTTGCCCTCCCCACCGCTCAGCACCAGCGTCAGCGGTCCGGGCCAGAAGGCCTCGGCGAGCGCGTGCGCGGCTGGAGTAAACACCAGTCCGGCCGCTTCGGCCATGGCACGGCTCGAGACCAGTAAGAGGAAGGGTTTTCCCTTCTGGCGGCCCTTGAGTACCGCGAGGCCCTCGAGCGACACCGACTCGGCGGCACAGCCGAGTCCGTACACCGTCTCGGTGGGGTAGCCCAGCAGGCCGTGGCGCGCGAGATGCGACCCGACCGCGGCCGCCGCGGCGTCCGCCTGCGCCGGGGTCTTGAGCGGCAGCATCATCCCCGGCGACTCCGGGCCAGCGCTTCGGCGAGGACGAAATCTTCCGGCGTGGTGATTTTGAGATTGGTGCTCACGTCGTGGATCAGACGGACCGTTCCGCCGGCGCGCTCCACCAGCTCGGCTTCGTCGGTGGCATCATAACCCGCACTCCGGGCCTCGGCGAAGGCTCGTTCGAGCAGCACCCGGGGAAATCCCTGGGGCGTCTGAGCCCGCCAGAGGGCCGCGCGTGGCACCGTGCGAGCCACGGCCGGAGGGCCCTTCGCTGCCACGCTGCCGGCTTCCTTGACCGTGTCGGAAACCGGAACGGCCGCGATGGCCCCCTGACCCTTGCGGGCCACGGCGATCACCGCATCGATCACCCCCGGGTCGGGAAAGGGCCGGGCGCCGTCGTGCACGAGCACGACCGAACAATCTGCGGGAAGCACACCGAATCCATTGGCCACGGACTCCATGCGCGAGCTGCCCCCCGACGCCAGGCGCAGGCGCTCGCCGATCAGCTCGCGCAGCCAGTCAGGCGGCGACTCCACCTCGGCAGCCGGCAGTACGGCGATGACGCGCGCGACGCCAGGGTGAGAGAGAAACGGCCGCAGCGCGTGCAGTAACAGGGGGACACCGGCCAGCGGGCGGAATTGCTTGGGGGGATGACCGCAGCGTTCGCCGCGTCCCGCGGCGGCGACGACGACGCCGACGTCAAGCGGCAAGGGCGCGGACCAGCTCGTCGACGTGGCTCAAGGGCACGTGGCGGAGCCCGGGAACCTGCGCCGCCTGGCGCGGCGAACCGAAGGATCGCGTAAAGCCCAGACGGCCGGCCTCGGCGAGGCGTCGCTCCAGCCCGCCGATCGGACGAATTTCGCCGCCGAGTCCGATCTCGCCCAGGTACAGCGCATCGGCAGGCGTGGGCCGGTTGTGCAGGCTCGAGAGCAGCGCCGCGGCCACAGCCAGGTCGGCACCGGGTTCGCGCAAGCGGACTCCGGCCGTGACTTGGACGAAGACATCGAGCTGCGCAAAGCTCGCTCCGCCGCGGCGCTCGAGGACCGCGAGCAGTACCGCGAGCCGTTTGGGGTCGATGCCCGTGGCGACGCGCTGCGGCGTGCCGTATCCCGACGGCGCTGCGAGCGCCTGCACTTCGACCAGCACCGGACGGGTGCCTTCCATCAGGGCGGTCACGGCGCTGCCGCTGGTGCCTTCGGAGCGCGCCGCGAGGAACACCGCCGAGGGATTGGTGACGGCGGAAAGCCCACGCTCGGTCATGCTGAACACCCCGAGCTCGTCGACCGAGCCAAAGCGGTTTTTCGTGGCGCGCAGCAGCCGATAGTCGAGCGAGCTTTCGCCTTCGAAGTAAAGCACGGTGTCGGCGATGTGCTCGAGCGTCTTGGGCCCCGCGATCGAGCCTCCCTTGGTGACGTGGCCGACCACGAAAACGGCCGTTCCACTCTCCTTGGCAAACCGCATCAGCCGGGCGGCGCACTCGCGCACCTGGCCGACGCTGCCCGGCGCGCTCTCGAGTTCCTCCAGGTACACCGTCTGGATGGAATCGAGGACCAGCAGCTCGGCGTGGGACGATTGCGCGGCGGCGGTAATGGCATCGAGCCGGGTTTCGCCGAGTACGAGGACCGGCCCGGCGTCTTCGACGAGCCGGTCGGCGCGGAGACGGATTTGCTCGGGTGACTCTTCGCCGCTCGCATACAACACGTGCCGCCCGGCGGCCCGCAGCCGCGCCGCCGTCTGGAGCAACAGCGTCGACTTCCCGATTCCGGGCTCGCCGCCGATCAGCGCCATCGAGCCGGGCACGATACCGCCGCCGATGACGAAATCGAATTCGGGAATCCCGGTGGTCCAGCGCACCAGCCGCGATTGCTCGATTTCGGAGAGGGCGGTCGGGCGGTCGGACGGTCGGGCTGGTACGGTAGTTCGACCGCCAGTCCGCCTGACCGACCGACCGACCGCCACCGGCTCCTCGGCCACCGAGTTCCACTCTCCGCACGCCTCACAGCGCCCGACCCACTTCGGGTGCTCGTGACCGCATTCAGCGCAGCGATAGACCGAGCGAGACCGCGGCACTCAGCTCGCCTCGCGCTCCGAGTGGCTGTCGAAGCGAGTGAATTGCTTGTGGAAGTACAGTTTCAAGTTGCCGGTGGGCCCGTTCCGGTGCTTGGCGAGATGGATTTCCGCGACTCCCTCGATGTTGGTGCCCGCGCTTTCGGCCTTTTCGCGAAGGTCTTTGTACATCTCGGGGCGGTGGATGAAGATGACGATGTCGGCGTCCTGCTCGATGGCTCCCGAATCGCGCAAGTCGGAAAGCATGGGCTCTTTGCCGCCGCCACGCTGCTCGGAGGCCCGGGAAAGCTGGCTCAGCGCGATGACCGGAATTTGCAGCTCACGCGCCAGCGCCTTGAGCGAGCGGGAAATGTCGGAGATTTCCTGAACCCGGTTCTCGGCGTAGTCGGGGCTCCGCATGAGCTGGAGATAATCCA
>CAYNNS010000258.1:0-4639 GCA_964398345.1 uncultured Gemmatimonas sp.
CGTTCAGGTCGAGCGGCAGGCGCTCGCCGTGAGCCAGCCGCTGCTCGAGCGCCGCAAACGCCGCGTCCGGATCATAGTCGAGATACCGCTCTGCCGCGCGTTGGTCATCGAGCCATTCGCCGAAGCCGGACGCGACGACGCCATCCGAGGTTTCCTGCTCGCGGGCGGCCCGCAGGGCGAGGTCGTTGGCGTACTCGTTCTTGGGGTGCCCGTTGTGGCCGCGCACCCAGGCGAGCTGGGTCTGGTGCAGGGTGAGGGAGTGATCGAGGGCACGCCAGAGGGCGAGGTTCTCGATCTCGCCCCCTTTGCGTTTCCACCCGCGCGCCTTCCAGCCCGGAAGCCACTCGCGCACCCCGCGGACCAGGTACTCCGAATCCGACACCAGCAGCACGTGGAGCCGGCTGCCTTTGCGGGCCAGGAGCTGGAGCACGCCAATGGCCCCCGCGAGGGCCATTTTGTTGTTGGTGGTATCGGGTGAATGGACGAAGAAGTCGCGCCGCGCCACCCGGCGGCCGCTCTTGAGCTCGATGAGCCCGCCCGCGCCCCCCGGTGTTGCCACCTCGCGGCCATTGCCGAGGCAGCTCTCGTCGAGGTGTACGACGGCCGGCGTCAGGGCAGGACGTGGAATTCGTCGAGCTCCTCGAGATTGAAGCGCAGCTCCTCACCCGTCATGGAGAGGTAGCCGATCAAGGCATCGTGGCTGCCCTCGTGCAGCAGCCGCCGCGCGACCACCACGTACTCGGTGCCGCGCCGGCGCACGATAACCCGCTTGCCCCGGCGCGCCGCGGTTTCGAGCTGTTCCATTCGCGCCGGCGTCCAGCGCAGCGATCCCATGCTTCAGCCCCGCACCACTCGAAGCAGCTGCGGCTTGGGCAGGATTTCCCCGATCTCGACGGCGGCAGGCGCGGCTTCGTTGCGCAGCGCGGCCAGCAGGAATTCGAGCCGGCCCGGCGGCACGACGAGCAGTAACCCACCGGAGGTCTGGGCGTCGACCGCGATCAGACGTTCGGCCTCCGTCAGGTCCTCGGCCCAGTCGGCCTCGACCGCCTGGTAGTTGCGGCGGGTCCCGCCGGGAACGGCGCCGCGGGCGGCAAGGTCGACTGCGCCTTCGAGCAGCGGCAGCCGGCTCCATTGGACACGTGCGCCGACGCCACTCGCCTGCAGAATGTTCGTCAGGTGCCCCAGGAGACCGAAGCCGGTGACATCCGTGGCGCAGCGGACCCCGGCGGCGAGCGCCGCGCGCGCGGCGCCGGCATTGAGCGTCGTCATATTGGTGACCGCGTCGGTGAGCGCGGACTCGGGCACCAGATCGCGCTTGAGCGCAGTGGTCAGGATCCCCGTCCCCAGGGGTTTGGTGAGCACCAGGCGGTCGCCGGGGCGCGCGCTGGCGTTGGTGAACATCCGATCGGGGTGTACATCACCCAGCACCACGAGCCCGAACTTGGGTTCGGGATCGTCGATCGAGTGGCCGCCGAGGAGCAGACACTCCGCCTGCCGGGTTATGTCGGCGGCACCGCGCAACACCTCGCCGAGCAGCTCGAAGGGCAGCGTCTCTCGCGGCCAGCCCACCAGGTTCAGCGCAAAGAGCGGCCGTCCGCCCATCGCGTAGACATCCGAGAGGGCGTTGGCCGCCGCGATGGCGCCCCAGGTGGCCGCGTCGTCCACGATCGGCGTGAAGAAGTCGACCGTGGCGACCAGCGCCCGATCGGGCGCAACCCGATACACCGCTGCGTCGTCGCGCGTGGCGGCATCGACCAGCACGTTGGGATCCTGGATCGCGGGCAGATGGCGCAGGACCTGCGCCAACTCGGTACTTCCGAGCTTACAGGCTCAACCGGCTCCGTGCGAAAGCGCGGTGAGCCGGATGCGCGGCCGCTGATCGGTCGGGGTTTCGGACATGCAGCCTCAGGGTCTGGGACGAAGCAACATATACCGGCGCGTGTCGGTTCGACACGCGGCCCGACCCAAGGGAAGCATCGCCGTTGCCGCTCAACAGCTTGCACGCACCGGGTCCCGGGCACGCGATCTGCCCTGCTGCAGCGGGCTGTGGAGTTGCGTGTCATTCGGCAGGGCCTCACCCTGAGAGGTACACCATGAAGTTCGCTAAGCGCGTGCAAATCGGTGGGCTGCTGCTCGGCGCAATCGCCTGCGGAGGCGGCACGACCAGCAACAACAACGGAGGCAACCAGAATCCGCCGCAGCAGCCGGGCGGCACGCCGGTGCCCACCGCGAGCGTCGACGTGAACAACAATTACTTCTCGCCGAACAGCGTGCTGCTGGCGGCAGGCGGTACGGTCACCTGGAACTGGGTTGGTGACAACGGCCATAGCGTGACCTCGTACCAGTCACCGGCGTTTGCCCCGAATGCCCCGGTCAGCTACCCGCCGCATACGCTGGTGGTCACGTTCCCTAACACGGGAGATTACCAGTTTTACTGCCAGGTCCACGGCGTAGGGACGTACGGCGGGATTTCAGGGATGATCGGGGCGATTTATGTGAGGTAGGGCATCAGGGAATCAGGGAATCAGAAGGAAAGGGGCCCGGAACTGTCCGGGCCCCCATTTTTCCCTGATTCCGTGATCGCCTGATTCCCTGCGAGTCTACCGCTTCTTCTTCCCACCCTTCTTCTTCGCCGCCTTGCGCGCGGGTGCCTTTCGCCTGGCACTCTTCTTCGCGGCCTTACGGGCGGGCTTCTTCTTCTTCGCCGCCTTTTTCGCCACCTTCTTCGCTGCTTTTCTGGCCGGCTTCTTGGCGGCCTTCTTCTTCGCGGGTGCCTTCGCCGCCGGCTTCGCCATGGGAGCCGGAGCGGCCGGCTTCGCCGCGGGAGGCGGAGGCGGCGGGGGAGGTGGCGGCGGCGGCGGCGGAGCCGGAGTCGACGACGGCATCGGGTCCATCCATCCTGACCCGGACCAACCCATTTCCATATCTCGGAATACGGCCATGCGGGCTCCTCCGGCTTGCTCGGTTGCGGCAGACCCCGCCGCAGTGGGGTAAGGCTCGGCGCCTTCTAAAAAAGGGGTGATATATCTTGCACAACTTCCGCCCTTCTGCAAGCCGGAGTTCCTCTCATGCGGGCGCTGGCGCTGACCCAGCTCGGCGGACCTGACCAGCTCAAGGTCCTCGAGCTGCCGGACCCCCCGGCTCCCACGGCGGACGAAGTTCTGATCCGCACCCGCTGCGCTGCCCTCAATCACCTCGATTTGTTCCTCACCGAGGGGGTCAGGGGCATCACGCTCAGCTTCCCCCACATCGTCGGAACCGACGGAGCGGGGGTCGTCACGGCAATTGGGCAGCGGGTTTCCAGTCTCAGGGTCGGCGACCGGGTCTCCATCAACCCCGGCATCTCCTGCGGCGTCTGCCCACTCTGCGAGCGCGGCGAGGAACCGTTCTGCCGACGATTCCAGATTCTGGGGGAGCATCGCTCCGGAACCGCTGCCGAACTAGTCTTGGTTCCAGAACGGAACGTCGCGACGATTCCGGAGGACATGCCGTGGCCGGCTGCAGCGGCGTTCCCCCTCTCGACACTCACCGCCTGGCGCATGCTGAAGACGCGGGCGCAACTCCGCTCGGGGGAATGCGTGCTGATCTGGGGGGCGGGCGGCGGGATTTCTATCGCCGCGCTGCAGATCGCCAAGCTGCTCGGAGCCCGGGTGATCGTGACGGGCTCCACGGACGAGAAGCTGGCCCGCGCCCGCGAGCTCGGCGCCGATGTGGTCTTCAATCACGCGCTGCACGCGCCGGAGACGATCGCGCGCGACGTCCGCAAACTGACCGGAACCGGCGTGGACGTCGTCGTGGATTCCGTGGGAGAAAAGACCTGGGAAGCTTCGCTCAAGGCGCTGTGCCCAGGGGGACGTCTGGTCAGCTGCGGGGCAACCAGCGGGCCCGAAGTCGGACTCGACATCCGGCGGCTGTTCTGGTTTCAGTGGAGTCTGCTCGGCTCGACGATGGGCACCCGGCGGGAGTTCGCCGAGGTGATGGCGGAGATTCGCGCCGGCCGGCTCTGGCCGGTGGTGGACTCGGTGGTTCCTCTCGCGGACGGACAACAGGCCTACGAGCGAATGTCTCGTAGCGAGCAATTCGGCAAACTCGTGATCGAGGTGTCCCGGTGAATCAACTCTGGCAGCGGCTGCAGCAGGGCGGCGCCCAGCTCTCGTCGATCCTCCCCTCGCTGCTCTTTGCGACGGCGATCCTGATCGCCGGATACTTTCTGGCCCGCCTGGTCGAGCGCTGGACCGACGCCCTGCTGCTCCGGCTCAACTTCAACAAGGTGGCCGAAGCGGGCGGGTTATCCGAAGCGATGGGCCGGACCGGCACCCGGCTCGACCCCATTCACGCGGTGGGCAAGCTGCTCTTCTGGCTGGTGATGCTGGTGGTGATCCTGCTCGCCAGCAGCGCGCTCGGCCTGGAGAGCATCAACACGATGTTCGGCACGATGCTCTCCTATATCCCCACGCTCGTCGCCGCGATCGTGATCGTCATCCTGGGCATGATCGTGGGTGAATTCGTGCGCGCGCTGGTGCTGGCGTCGGCGGGCGGCGTGGAAGCCGTGCCGGTGCTCGCCAAGATCGCCAAGGCCGCGGTCGTGATCAACGCGGGTGTCAATGCCGGTCCGCCGCGCGGCCTCCCCGGAGCGATC
>CAYNNS010000258.1:4649-5176 GCA_964398345.1 uncultured Gemmatimonas sp.
GGCTCGGCATCGCCGAGGAGATCGTGACCGCCGCGTTCACGCTGATCCTGGGCGCGATCGCGCTGGCGTCGGGGCTGGCCTTCGGGCTGGGGAACCGGCAACTGGCCGGGGAAATCACCCGGCGCTGGTACGAGGAAGGCAAACAGCGCCGGGAGCGCCGCAAGAAGGCGGCGCCGACGCAGGAGGAGCTGCCGCTGTAGGCGACTTCAGGGCGCCGGCGCGCTCGGGGCGGGGATCCGCACCTCCAGGAGTCGCACCCCCCTGTCGAACTGCTCGGCCAGCAGCAGCTTGTCGTTCCCCACCGCGACCAGCCGGGCCTGGCCGTGGAGCAGCAGAACCCGCCGCAGCTGGCCTTCCCGATCGAGCACCTGAATCCGCCGGAGTGAGTCGAGCGCCTGCTTGGTCTTCTCGAGCCAGACGCCGTCGCGCGCCGGAAAGGCCGCGTCGAACGGGGGAAACACCACGGCCCAGGCGAGGTCGGTCTCCTTGGGCCGGACGTCCACCGGATAGGCCTGGAGATAGCGATC
>CAYNNS010000259.1:0-5135 GCA_964398345.1 uncultured Gemmatimonas sp.
TCTTCAAGGGCCTGGACCTAAAGCCGACTTTCTCGATGCTCTACGCCTCGGGCGGGCTAGTCGGCAACAACGGTGCCGCCCGCCAGGGCCGCGGCGGCATCCCGGTGGCCCCCTCCGCCGTCTTCGGGGGCAACAGCGCCTTCAGCAACGCTGACGGCTCCGGCAACGTCCGAGGCAACACCAACGAGTATCGCTACACCATTGGGCTCGACGGCAAAGTGCGCATGGGGCCCTTCTCCCTCGATCCGTCCGTCATGTACCAGTTCGGCAATCGCAATGTGGTGACACCCGGTAACACGGCGGGTGCGCCGGTGCTCACGGACAGCAACGCAGTCCCCGGTCAGGTTCGCCACAGCACGATGGATGCCTGGTTCTTCGATCTCCGCGCCGGGTACCAGCTCGGACCGCTGCTCCTCGAAGGTCTGGGCATGTACACCACGGGTAACACCAGGCGCAACAACACGCTGGGAACCGTGCGGTACTTCCAGCCGCTGACCACAGACACCGGGTACCTGGCCGACTGGGGTACCTCGATGACATCGCTCGGTATCGACTACCTGAACGCCTTTGGCGAGGGGGGGCCCCGAAAGGTGAGGTGGGGCGGGACCCACGGGCGCGCCTGGGAAATGGGGCTGTCCTGCGGCGGCACCATCGAAGTCTTCGTCGAGCCGACCGTCCGGGAGGAAGTGCTCGCCGCGGCACGACGAGAGTCCGGTTCCGTGGTCGCGACGGTGATCGGCGGTGCGGCGCCGCTCGGCAGCGGGTTGGTGGTTCTCGAGGACGGCACGGCGTCGCCGAGTGACGGCTTCCCTGCGGAGCTCGCCCCAGCGCTGACGGCCCGCGCGCAGAGCGCCCTGGCTGGTCTGGTCAGCCGAGTCGAGACGGTCGAGACTGACCCGGGAGCGATCGAAGTCTTTCTCGAGGTGTTTCCGCGGCGACCCACGCTGCTGATCTTCGGCGGGGTGCACATCGCCACGGCGCTGGTAAAGCTGGCCAGGCCGCTGGGCTATCGCACGGTGGTCGCCGATGGCCGCGAGGCGTTTCTCACGAGCGAGCGTTTCCCGGACGCCGACGAGCTGATCCTGGGCTGGCCGGAAGAGGTGTTCCGGCGGGTGGGCCTCACACCCGCGACCTGCGTGGTGCTGCTGACCCACGACCCCAAGTTCGACGAGCCGGCCCTCGACCTCGCGCTCAAGTCGTCCGCGGGTTATGTCGGTGCCATCGGCTCGCGCAAGACCCAGGCACACCGCCGCGAGCGGCTGCGCGCGGCGGGTTTCAGCGACGCCGAGATTGCGCGGCTGCACGGTCCCATCGGGCTCGACCTCGGTGGGAGGGAGCCGGCGGAGATCGCGCTGGCGATTCTGGCGGAGATCAGTGCGGTGAGGCACGGCCGCGTGGTGAGTGGCAAGTGACGAGTGGCGAGTGGCGATCCCTTTTCAATTCTTGATCCACACGCTAGCATAGTGACCGGCGCACCTCGCGCCTGACCCCCTGACCTGGCGCTCACGCCGCCGGGCCTCAAGCGGGGGCAAAGGGGATCGCTGTCCTCGAGGCGCACGACCTGTCTACCTCGCTGCTCGCCTGCCGGGGAGCGCGGATGCGTGAGGTCCCGGCTCCGGCGCGAGAAAGCGTGTGGACGATGACGACCCGCAAGCATTTCAAGCAGCTGGTGCGCGCGCGCATGGCCAAGACCGGCGAAAGTTACTCCGCCGCGCGGCGCCAGGTGCTCCGACAGTCCGAAGCTCCCCCCGTCCAGCCCGGCTCCTATCACTTTCCCGGCAGCGTGCCCTCCGCCGGAGTGCTGCGCGCACTGCTGGCCCAGGCGGGGGTACGTAACCCGCACACCGGAGCGCCGTTCAGCGAGGCGATGGTGTTCGGCCTCGCCGGCGGCATCGGCGCCGGCATGTTTTCCTTTCATTACGCCAAGGAGAACGTCTCCACGTTCTACCTGGCGGGACGGCACCTCTGGCAGGACCACGTCGCCTGGGCGCAGGCGGCGGCCACCCGGCTCGGCCTCAAGGCCGTCGTCAAACAGTCCTCGGGTGTGAAGCCGGGCGAAGCGCTGCTGCGCGAGCTGCTGGCCGGCGGTCGCCCGGTGATGGCGTGGGTGGACGGCTACCGCATCGTCGCGGTGCACGGCATCGACGACTCCAGGGGTGTCGCGCTGGTGGGTGACGTGGGAGACGAGCTCACCGCCATGCAGCTCTCGGAGCTGGCGGCGACCCGGGGACGCATCAAGAGCTACAAGAACCGGCTGCTGGCGCTCGAGCCCGCGAAGAAGACTCCCAAGCTCGAGCCGGTGATCCGCGAAGCGATCGGCGCCTGTGTCCAGGGTCTCAGCAAGGGGAGGATGAAGAACTTCACGCTCGACGCCTTCGCAACCTGGGCCGAGAAGCTGGACGGCAGCAGGGCGGCGGATTCGTGGGAGAAGATCTTTCCGCCTGGGCCGCATCTGTACGTGGGGTTGCGCTCGGTCATGGATTCCATCGAGCACCAGGGAACCGGCGGCGGGCTCTGCCGCCCGATCTTCGCCGAGTTCCTGGAGGAGGCTGCCGAGCAAACCTCGGATCGCAGGCTGGGCGCCATTGCCAGGCGCTACGGCGGGCTGGGGCAGCGCTGGAGCGAGCTCGCGGACGCCGCACTCCCAGCGGGATTCCCAGCGTTCCAGGAGACCCGCGAGCTGCTGTCGAGGAAGGCGGAGCTGGCGCAGAGCAGCGACGAAACTGGTGAGGAGCGGGACCGCTGCACCCGGATCATGGGCGAGTGGATCGAACGGATGAAGCAGGAGTTCCCTCTGGATGCGGTGGCTAGCGCCGCGCTCCGTGGAGAGCTCAAGACCAGGGTCAACGGGTTAGTCGAAGAGGAACGCGCCGTGCTCGCCGAGCTGGGTGCGTGGAGCAAAGCGGGCTAGTGACTTGGAAGGCAGGGGGCGTTCAGCAGATAACTCCGGCACAACCGGTGTTGAACGTCCCCGTGACATTCACGGGCTTGCCCGTGTGCGGGTTGGTCACAATCAACTCGAAGTGGCCCGCCATGGTCCATCGCTCAGCAATTTCAAGGGTAACTGTGCCGCTCCGGAGCCGATAGGCACCGAACTCGGCAGGTTCGTCCAGGTTGTAAAGGGCGCTACCCGGCAGCTCGTCAGAGGTCGGAGAGAGTGGGTCGGTCAGTACATAGGTCCCGGCCCGAGGCAGGTCTATCTGAATCCAATCGAAAAATACTCCCCAGTGCGCGTCCAGGGGCTCGGTCACTTCGAGCCTGATAACAAAATCCTTCGACCGCAGGTCGGTGCGGAACTCAGCGGGGGGCGAGATGTCTGCCGTCACGTCGCCAGTCAGGTGAATGGACGCTACGCCCGTCGGAGCCGTCTTGATCCGGGCCAATTCCCGGGGACCAATCACCCGCAGCGTGTCGTTCACAAACGTTCCCGTGAGGTGCAACGTCGTTCCCGGAACCCGCGGCACCAGATCAAGAGAAACGGCCGGGGCGTTGTAGGTCCCGGTTACCGTCGCTCCGTGCCTGAGCGCGTTAGTCTGCGAGGCCCAACCCGTGCCGGTGATGACCCCCCCGGACTCATGCAGCGTGACGCCAATCCAATACGGCGTAGCCGAAGTCAGACCAAAACTTCCGTTTAGACCTGTCGGTTGGGCGGGCTCGGTGGATGAACCCCCGCAGGCGAGGGCACCCAACAGGAGAATGAGCAGCCTAATGGCGACGATACGCTGCATCGACCATTCGCGAATCGAGCTCGGTACAGGGACTCGTGGTGCAGTTGAAGTGGCTGAATGCAGTGCGCCGGTGCAACGAGCCACCTCCGTGCGTGAATCGCTCGGTCGGAAGAGTTTGGAACCCGGGAAGCTCGTTCGGTACCAGTAGTATCTCCTCTTCCCGGGATACGATTTGGCCCGAACTGGTCTGATCGAAAAATGCCAATGTCTGCGGCGGCTGTCCGGACAGGACAGTCTGACTTTCGACCCGAATGTGCCGATTGTAGAGAGTGTCATTCACGACCACGATCGTATCGAACGCGGTCGTATTGAGGTGGGTGTACGTGCCATACTCAGCGCGACTCGTCACCACAGGTGGCGGATGTCCGTCGAAAGATTCGAGGACGTAGACTCCCCGGGCCACCGTCGCTCCGCTCGGGCCGGTGCCATCGCCGCAACCGCACCAGGCCGCCGCCGCGGCTGCAAGACCGAGCCTTCCGATCCAGCGGCCCGCTTGATACGCACGCATCTCGAGAAGAATTTAGCGCAGCTTGCGGATTGCGCCTAAGACCTTGTGCTGGGCGCGGGGGTCGCGAACGGCCACGAAGATGGTGTCGTCGCCCGAGATATTGCCCAGTACTTCAGGCCAGGCGAGCCGGTCGAGCGCGGCGCCGACGCGGTTGGCTTCGCCGGGGGGTGTGTGCAGCACGAGCAGGGCATCCCCGGCGGTCTCCGCGGCCAGGACGCCTTCGGCGATGCGCTGCTCATCGGGGTCCCGGTGGGTCCGTTGTGCCGCGGGAGCCCTGCGATAGGTCCCGTCCACTTTCACCAAATGCAGCGCGGTGATGTCGCGGCTCACCGAGGACTGGGTGACCTCCCAGCCTTCGCGCGCGAGCGCATCCGCGAGGTCCTCCTGGGTGTGGATCGCGTGGGTCGAGATCAGCTCCAGGATCTTGAGGTGGCGCTGGCGGCGGTCTCCCGTCATCGGGTCCTCCGCCCCGAACCGGCGAGCTTCCCGAGCGCGCGCGCGAAGCGGTCGCGCTCGCGCTCGCACCAGCGCGCCATGGCACGCCAGCGCTGCCAGTCTTCCTGTAGTCCCAGATTCCCGAGGTTGCCCTCGGCGCTCCGCCGGGCGATGCGCGGGGACCTCGGGCCGGCTGGGCTCGCTCGACCCCGCCGAGAGCAAAGGCGGAAAGAACGCCGGCGCTTGCTCACTTAAAAGCGACGGAACTTTGGAACATCGAACTTGCCTGTCTCCATCTCGAGGATTTTTCGAGAGGTTTGAAAGCGGCCGAAGGCGCGGTTCGTGAGGGAGGCGAGCCGCATTCCGCTGCAGAATTGGTAAATCGGGTTTTACGCGAAAACTATTACACGCGGCTGCTCTTGGAAGTGAACAGTGTCGAAAAGGCAAGCGAACGCTGCGAAATT
>CAYNNS010000260.1:0-5118 GCA_964398345.1 uncultured Gemmatimonas sp.
TGATCTACAACGATCCCCGCGTCCCCGCCGACGAGCGCAACCTCGCGTTGCTGGCCAAGCGCACGCTCGAGATGGACGTTCCGGAGATGATGGCCTCGATCGTCGTCGAGCGTACCGGCCAGCCGTGGGAGTTCTACCTCGATTTCTCCCGGCAGCTCTGGGACGAAGCGCGCCATGCGATGCTGGGCACCGTCGCGCTCACGGCCCGGGGAGTGGACTGGACCACGCTGCCGCTGAACGTCGGCTTTTCGCTGCGGCTCAACCTCCACGCGACCCCGCTCGAGCGTCAGGTCATTCTCTATGCGATCGAGCAATCCCTGATGCCCGCGGAAACCGGGAAACGCTACGAGTATCAGACCGCGGTGGACGCCGGCGACGCGCTCTCGGCCCACTTCCACGACTACGACTGGGCCGACGAGGTGCTCCACGCGCAGATCGGGAGGCGCTGGCTCAAGCGCGAGGGCATCGGAACCGACGAGGCCATCCGGCAGGGACAGGCGATCCACGAAAAGACCTGGGCGGCGCTCGAAGCCTACCGCGAGGGCGACCCCAAGCAGGACTGGTGGGACTGGTTCGTGGGCCGGGTGCTCAAGCGCCCGAGCGCGTTGCGCCCGGAAGAGCGGGCAGAGCTCAAGATCATCGCCGAATAACCCGCATGCGCGACCGCCGGACCGCCCCACCGCCGGACCACCTCACCTTCCACGTCATTCCGCACACCCATTGGGACCGCGAGTGGTATCTCACCCGCGCGGCGTTCCAGGCTCGACTCATTCCCATGCTCGACGCCGCGCTCGACCAGCTCGAGCGCGATCCCGCCGCCCGCTTCGTGCTCGACGGACAGACGGTGCTGCTCGAGGATTATCTCCAGGCCCGGCCGGAGCACGAGGCCCGCATCGCCACGCTGGTGGCGCGCGGCGCGCTGGAGATCGGGCCCTGGTATGTCCTGTCCGACCTGCTGATTCCCTCGGCGGATTCGCTCCGCCGGAACCTCCAGGAGGGGCTCCGCGACGCCGAGCGGTTCGGGAAGTCGCTCGGGGTCCTCTACAGCCCCGACGCATTCGGGCATCCGGCATGGCTCCCCGACCTGGCCCGGGAATTCGCCCTCCGCTGGGCGGTGATTCGCCGCGGGCTCGGCAGGCCGGGAGGAGTGGACCGGGATCTCTACCGGTGGAAAGGCGAGACCGGCGCGAGCCTGCTCGTGCTGCACCTGCCGGCCGCCGGCTACGACGTCGCTATGGAGCTCGAGGGCCCCGGCGACGTGCTGCGGCGGCGCTGGGCCACGCTGCGCCGGGCCCTGGTAACCCGCGCCGTGTGCTCCCAGATCGCGGTCCCGCTCGGGGCCGATCATCACGCCATGCATCCCGACGTGCGGGGGCTCCGCGACCGGATTCAGGCGCTGGAAAACCGGCATCAGGTGCGGGTCAGCAGTCTCAGCGAGTACTTCGCCGCGGTCGAGGCGAGCCGGCCCCGGCCCCCGACGCTTCGCGGCGAGCTGCGCCAGGGCGACGGTCACACCTGGGTCCTGCAGGGGACACACAGCAGCCGCTCCCAGCTGAAGCGCAGCCACGGCCTGGCCGAGCTCTGGCTCGCGCGAGTCGCGGCGCCGCTCGCCGCCCTGGCGCGACGGCAGGGCGGCCCGGATCACCACGGCACGCTGCGACTGGCCTGGCGCACCCTGCTGCAATGCCAGTTCCACGATACCCTCGCCGGAACGACCATCGATGCGGTCCAGCAGGAGCAGGCGGTGCGGCTCGCCGCCGTCGAGGCCATCGCCAGGGAAGTCGCGACCCGGAGCCTTGGGCGGCTCGCGGGTTATGATCCCGACCGCGCGCGGGCCCGCCCCGGCGCGGCAACGCCGCTGCTCGCGCTCTGGAATCCCTCCCGCCGCACCCGCGCCGGCGTCAGCAGCGCCGAGCTCACCGGGTTTCGGCACGACGTGCTGGTCGGCACGCCTGAAGGGCGCCAGGCCCGCCGCGGCCCGGGGTACCGTCCGGTCGTCCTCCGGACGCCCGAGGGTCAGCTCCTCCCGGTGCAGCTCCTCTCGCGCAGGCGCGGCTACGAGCGGCTCGACGCCCCCGGCCACTATCCCGACCAGGACGCCGTCGACCGGGTACGGGTCGCCTTCCAGGCGCCGAAGCTCGGGGGGCAGCGGCTGCTGTTGCTGGCGGCGCAGCCGGGTCGCGCCCGGCCGGCGCGGACGGACCTCAGCGTGCGCGCGGGTTACCTGGCGAACCGCTTTGTCGAAGTCTGGATCACCCGCACCGGCAGCGTCACCCTCGTCGCGCGCCAGTCCGGCGGGGTGTACCGGGGACTTTGGTGCCTCCGGGCAGAGCCCGACCGCGGCGGCCTGTATACCTTCTCGCGCGGCGCCGGCCGCTAAGCCCGGGGGGGGCGGGCCGTCGCCCAGCACATCCTGGCTTCCGGACTGCTGCTCGGGGCCATCGAGACCCGCTGGCGTCCGGCCGGTACTGGTCCCGGCACGCTCGCGGCGCGAATGGTCGTGGCGCTGGCGGCGGATTCACCGCTGCTACGCGTCCGTCTCGAGCTCGAGAACCAGATGAGCGATCACCGGCTCCGCGCCGGCTTTCCCATCGGGGTTACCGGGATGGCGGTGGCAGGAGCCCCGTCAGGCTACGTCCGACGCCGCGTGGTCACCGGTGCAGTCGCGGCCCGTGTACTGGAGCGGGAGGTGACCACCGCGCCGGCACAGCGCTGTGTCGCCGTCGCACGCGGGAAACGCGGCCTGGCGGTATTCGCGCCGGGCTTTTTCGAGTACGAGTGGACCAGCGCCGGCACCTTGAGCGTGACCCTGCTGCGCTCGGTCGGCGAGCTCTCCCGGCCCGATCTCCCCGAGCGTCCCGGGCACGCCGCGTGGCCCATGGCCACACCGCTCGCCCAGGAAACCGGACGGCACGAGATCGACCTGGCGCTGGCGCCGGTGCGGGAGCGCGACACCAGGCGGCCGCGCGTGCTGGAGCAGTTGTGGGAGGATGCGTTCCTGCCGCTGCAGACCTGCTTCCTGCGGGACTATGTCAGTCCAGCAGAACCATCGCCGCGCTCCACGCCATCGGGTCGTCGCTCCGGTGGTAGCGCACGCCGAGGTCGACGGTAACGGCGTCGCCGGTGCGCTCGATGTCGAGCCGGTCCATGGTCCCGCTACCCCCAAAGGCCGCCGCACCATCCGCGAGCACGTAGGCGTACACGCCGCTGCGCCAGCGCACCAGCACGACCCCGTGTTCGCGATCGATGCGGATGCCATCCTGCTGAGGCAGCGTATACACCACGACGTGACGATGCACCGGTGGTATGACCATGGCCGCCGGCGGTGTCGCGACTCCGGGAACGAGCACTGCGGTGGAGGCCAGCAGGAGTAACGACAGCGCCGACGTCATGGCCAGGCGGTTCACCGGACGATCCCTCCTCTCCTCACGAGCAGCTCAGATGACCATGCGGCAACGGCAGCGTGCACGTCTTGGTTTCGCCGTCGTGCGTGATCACGATGGTCGCCGTATCGCTGCCGTTGTAGGTGATGACTTCGCGCCGGGTCGAGGTCGTGGCCGCGGAGCCGGTGTAGGTCACGACCAGCTTCATGGAGCGAATCACGCTGCCACTGATGGGATACGAGGGATGCCCATTCGTGACCGGAATCACGACCGCCAGGATGGTATCGCCCGCCGTCCGCACCGCGGTGAAGCTGCCGGTCGAGTCGGTGCCCGTGGTGTTTTCCTGACCGGCCGAGGTCCCGTTCACGGTGCGCTGGTTGCTGCCCTGCGCCAGACCCGTCACGGTCCGGTCGCTCCCGTGCTGCACCACGCTCACGTCGCCGTCGCGGCGCGTCACCGTACCGCTCACGGTGATCTTGGTGTTGATGCTGTTCGTGGTGAGGCTGTCGAACGCGTTCTGCACCGCACCGCTCGCATCCTTGAATTGCGAGGAACGCGCGATGCTCAGCCCATGGTGGGACTCGTTGCACTCGAGCCGGCCGTTGGCCGCGTTGAAGCTGCACGTGGCGAAGGGATCACCCTCGCCCGGGGGACGGTGGCCGAAGCCGGGCCCGAAGCCGAGCCCCATGAACGGATCACCCAGGCCGCCGCCCATCATGAACCCCATCGGCGGGGGCCCGTGCTCATGGCCTCCGGGACCGAAGGGACCGTGCCCGGGCCGGCCGGGAGGGCCCCACGGAGTAGAGTCGGAGCTCTCGGTACTCGCGAACGTCGAAGAGACGTTGCTGAAGGCCACCGGGACCGTCTGGAAACCGCTGACCAGATTCGAGGTGGCCGTGCCGGCATCGGTGGTCGACAGACAGGCAGCCGCAAACAGAGACGCGGCGACGGCGGCCAGGGCACGGGCGGGTAGAGGCGCTGCTCTCATGCTGCATCTCTCCGGAAGGGCCGGGCTCGGGTCCGAACCGTTCGGATTCCATGCCGGCGTCAAGGGAGAGACACGCCGTCGTTCGGCTACCCCTACCGCACGCCTACAACCCTCCGGCTTCGGGCAGCCAGGCGCCGAGGCGCTCGCGAATGATCCGGAGCGCTTTCCCCATCTGGGCCTCGACCGTTTTAATCGAGATCTGCAGCGCCTGGGCGATTTCCGCGTAGCGAAGCCCGTGCATCCTGGAGAGCTCGAAGATCTCCCGGCAGCGCGGCGGCAGCTCGGTCACCGCCCGCCGGACCGTCATGGCGATCTCCTGTTCCAGCAGCTCGCGATCAGCCGCGGGCGCCGAGCCCCCGGTCATCGCTATCGGGTCGAGCCGGGCGGTGACCCGCTGATGCCGGAGATGATTCAGCACGCGATTGCGCGTTGCCTGAAACAGATAGGCGCGGAGGGAAGTTTCCAGGACTATATTCGACCGGCGGCGCCACAGCTCGAGCATGACCTCCTGCGCCACATCCTCTGCGGCCGCACGGTCGCGGAGCATGGAGTCCGCGAAGCCCACCAGGTTTGGATAATAGGTCCGGAAAATGTCGTCGAACCCCTCCTCGATACCCTGCCGAAGCTGTTCGAGGTGCTCCTGGTCGCTCACGCTGGCGCGCTCATGTCAAGGAGGGTGGGCTTCGAATATAGGGGTATGCTCTGTGACGGGTGTCACACTCGCATGAGCCAAGAACCGCTGCAGCC
>CAYNNS010000261.1:0-5118 GCA_964398345.1 uncultured Gemmatimonas sp.
CGGCGCCGAGCGCGCCCGGCGTACCGTGGGCGAGCGCGGCGGCGGCCTGGTCCAGGGTCGCGGCCAGCGCGGCGGTCTCGCGGGCGATGAAGGCCCGCACGGCGGCGCTCTGAGTGGGCGCCGCGGTGGCCTCGAAGGAGCCGGAGCGGCGAAGCGAGACGCCGGCCGCCTCCTGCAGCGAGGCCGCGGTCCGCTCGCAGCTCGCGATGTCGGTGTCGTCCCACACGCTCACCCGCCGCAGCATCCCTTTGCACGTCTCGAGCGCCACGGCCGCCGCCTCGGCGAGTCCCGGTGACCAGCGGGCGGCGCCGTCACGCAGCGCTTTGGCGACCGACTCCAGCGCCGTGGCCGCCAGGGCATAACCCGGCGGACCCGCCATCAAGGCGGCCCCCCGCAGGGCGCGACCGTAGCGGACCAGGCTCTCGATGTCAGGCGGGCCAGCGGTGGAGACGAGCAGCGTCAGGCGCTCGAGGTATTCCCCCGCCTCGAGTGCAAAGAATTCACGCCGGCCAACGGGTGCGGACACCGAGACTCCGCGCTGCGGGAACGTGCCAGGTGAAGCGCGTGCTGCAACGAAGTGTAGGAAGCCGTTCCAGGTCGGTCAACGCGCGCGGCGCGCCTCGTCGATCAGGCGGCGCATGGTTCGTACCGCTTCGGTCATCCCGGTCAGCACCGCACGGCTCACGATGCTGTGGCCGATGTTGAGCTCTTCGAGCTCGGGGATCGCGGCGACCGCTTGCACATTGAGGTAGGTCAGTCCATGCCCGGCGTGAACGGCGAGACCGGCTGCTTTGGCGTGACGCGCCGCGGCGCGGAGCTCATCGAGCGCGGCGGACCCCGCGCGCCAGCTCTGGGCGTACTTGCCGGTGTGGAGCTCCACCGCGGGCACTCCGAGGTGCCGGGCCTGGTCGATGGTGGTGCGATCGGGATCGATGAACAAGGAGACGCGTATGCCTGCGGCGTTCAGGCGCTCGATGGCGCGCGGCAGGGCCGGGTCCTCCCGCGAGAGGGCGAGCCCGCCTTCGGTCGTGATCTCTTCGCGGCGCTCCGGGACGAGAGTTGCCTGATAGGGCCGCAGCCGGCAGACCGTGTCGAGCACGTCGCTCGCCGTCGCCAGCTCGGCGTTGAGCACGGTACGGACGCCGCGCGCCAGGCCCTCGAGGTCGGCGTCGTTGACGTGACGCCGGTCCTCGCGGAGGTGTGCAGTGATGCCGTCGGCGCCGGCGCCTTCCGCGAGCGCCGCCGCGGCCACCGGATCGGGCTCGTCGGTGCGACGCGCCTGGCGCAGGGTGGCGACGTGATCGATGTTGACGTACAACCGCATGCGTCGTTGCTCCGGGACTGGGCGTCCGGTTAATTTCGCACGTTCAGTCGATTGGTTTCTGGAGGTGCGTGATGCGGACTTCGCTCATCCCGATCGTGCTCGTTCTGGGAGCTGCGTGCGGCGGCGGCGGCAGCACCACGAATACCGGCACGACCCCTCGCAGTTCGTCGCCGCAAGCCGTCACCGCCTTCATGCGCGCCGCGGCCGACAGCAACATGTCGCGGATGGCGCAATTCTGGGGTAGTTCCAAGGGGCCTGCGAGTCAGGTCCCCGTGCAGCAATCGGAGAAACGTCTGGTAGTGCTCCAAGCCTATCTGCGCGGGGACAGCACCCACATCGTGTCGGACATGCCGGTCCAGGGTGATGCCAATCATCGGCACGTCACAGTGGCCCTCTACCGTGGTAGCTGCGTCAAGCAGATTCCCTTCACGACGGTCCGGACCAAGGATGACACCTGGATCGTGGAAACCGTCGATATCAGTGCCGCGGGGAACCCGGTTCGACCCTGCGAGGGAGGCGGCGGCTGAGGAGCTGAAAGGGCTCACTCGGTGAGCTCGAGCAGAATTCCCGAGGTCGAGCTGGGGTGCAGAAACGCAATGCGATGCCCGCCGGCGCCGCGACGCGGAGTTTCGTCGACCAGCCGGTAGCCCGCGCGCCGACACGCCGCGAGGGCTGCGTCGAGATCGGGAACCCGGTAGCAAATGTGGTGAATCCCCGGCCCGCGACGGGCGAGAAACCTCGCGATGGGACTCGCAGGATCGGTCGGAGTGAGCAGCTCGAGCCGCGTGGCGCCGAACTCGACCGATCGGATGGTGGCTCCGTCGACGGATTCAGCCGGTTCGGGCTCGAGGCCGAGCACGTCGCGATAAAAGGCGAGCGCAGCGTCCAGGTCGGGTACCGCGACACCGACGTGAGCGATCTCAGGAGCCCGGGCTTTCGACATGGAGCAAATAGTAACAGATGACAGGGACCAACATGACCAGTGATGCGATCACGGAGCTCAGCGACGAGAGCTTTGCCGGCGAAGTGGAACAGGGGAAAGGTCTGGTCGTTGTCGATTTCTGGGCCGAGTGGTGCGGGCCGTGCCGAGCCATTGCGCCGGTGCTGGAACAGCTGGCGACGAGCTATGCCGGCAAGCTGCGGGTCACCAAGCTCGACGTCGACGCGCATCCCCGCACGCCGATGAAATTCAACGTGCGGTCGATCCCGACGCTGCTCTTCTTCAAGGACGGGAAGCACGTCGACACCGTGGTCGGCGCGCTCCCCAAGCCTGCCCTCGAGGCCCGGATCCAAAAGCACCTCGCCGCGTGACCGCGAAGCCCGCGGCGGCACGCTCTACGTCGTCGCGACTCCGCTCGGTCACCTCGGCGACCTGAGCCCCCGGGCCGCCGAGCTGTTGCGCTCGGTCGCGGTGGTGGCCGCGGAAGACACCAGACGTACTCGAGCACTCTTGTCGCACCTCGATGCCCATCCCCGACTGCTGTCCTATCACGCGCACTCCCCGAAGCGTGTCGTCGAACAGTTGCTGGGCATCCTTGAAGAAGGACGGGACGTGGCCCTGGTTAGCGACGCGGGTACCCCGGTGGTCAGCGATCCCGGCGCGACCCTCATCGCCGAGGTGCGGAGCGCCGGCTACGGGGTCGTCCCTCTTCCAGGTCCATCGGCGGTGACCGCGGCACTATCGGCGGCGGGTTTGCCGGCGGACCGGTACATTTTCGCAGGTTTCCTGCCCCGCAAGGGCCCGGAGCGCACCCGGCTCGTCGCGCGCGCGGGGCGCGAGGAGTGGACCAGCGTGTTCTTCGAGGCCCCTGGCCGTGTGGCCGAGCTGCTCGGCGATCTGGTCCCAGCCTGTGGAGCCGAGCGCCGCGTCATCGTGGCGCGCGAGCTGAGCAAACTGCACGAGGAGTTCCAGAGCGGCACGCTCGGGGAGCTCGCCCAGCGGTTCGCGACCGATCCGCCTCGGGGTGAGTGCACGATCGTCCTGGCAGGTGCCCCAGCTCCTCCCGAGGCCGCACCCGCGGAACGAGCCGAGCCCGCTGCTCGCCGGCTGCTCGCGGCGGGAGTGTCGCGCCGCGAGACGGTCGAGCTGCTCAGCGAGCTCTTCGGGGTCCCGCGCAACCGGGCGTATCAGCTGGTGATGGAGGTGAGTGGGCAATGAGCGGCGGTCCGGCGGTCGGGCGGTCTGGCGGGCAGGCACTGGTCGCGCTTCTGGTCCTGGCCGCTCCAGTCGCTGCGCAGACCCCGCTCACGATCGGGCGGCTGCACTACGACGGCGGCGGCGACTGGTATGCCAATCCATCGAGCCTTCCCAATCTGCTCCAGGCCATCGGGTCCCGTACCAGCATTCCCGTCACCGCCCGGGAGAAGACCGTCACCCTGATGGACGACGATCTCTGGCAGGTGCCTTACATCTACATGACGGGGCACGGCAACGTGCACTGGAGCGACGCGGAGCTCGCCATCCTGCGGCGCTATCTGCAGCAGGGTGGCTTCCTGCATGCCGACGACAATTACGGGATGGACAAGTCGATCCGGCGCGAGCTCGCGCGGCTCTTTCCGGAGCGTCCGCTGGTGGAAGTTCCGCTGGAGCATCCGATCTATCACCTGGTCTATCAATTCCCCCAGGGAATCCCGAAGATCCACGAGCACGATGGCAAGCCCGCGCAGGGATTCGGGATCTTTCTCAACGGCCGTCTCGTCGTGTACTACAGTTACCAGAGCGATCTGGGTGATGGCTGGGAGGACTTCGAGGTTCACCGTGACCCTCCGGAAAAACACGAGGCGGCGCTGCGCATGGGCGTGAACCTGTTCGTCTACGCGGTGGGCTGGGGCGGCAATCCATGACCGGTTCCCGCACAGCCTCCGCGCTCGGCAGCGTGGCGGGGCCCTTACGCCGCCGTCTGCTCTGGCTTGGCGCGGTCGGCGCTCTCGCGGGGCTCACGCTGGTGCTGGCGCTCGCGGCGTGGACCGCCCGAACCGGCGCGCTGCATTCACCGCTCTGGGTGCCGGTGACCTGGGGCCTGGGTCTGCTGGTTGCCGCGCTCGCGGGAGTTGGGGCGATTCGCGCCGTGCTGGGGTTGCGCGGGATTCGTTTCGCTCGGCGGCTGGAAGCGGACGCCGGCTGGCGCAGCGGTGCGCTGTCCGGATTGCTGGAGCCCGCCGCATCCGACACCAGCGATGGCCTCCACGTCTCGGCCGATGCTCGGGCCGCGGCACTGGTAGCCGATCGCGGTGGGGAAGCCCTCGCGCCTCGCTCTGCCAGCGCGTTGCGTCTCCTCGGATTCGCACTGCTCATCCTGCTCGCCGCGGCGCTGCTGCTCGGCGCTGCGGGCGTACGCCGCGGCAGGGCGGCTCTGCTGTGGCAGCCGCGCCGTGCGCTGGCCATGGTCGCGAGCCCGCTCCACGTGATGGCGGAGCGCGCCGTCGTCGCCGCCGGCGATTCCGCGACGCTTCGGATCAGCGCGCCGGGGCGGCAAACCGTGACCTTGTGGACGCGCTCTCCCGGAACGACATGGGAGGCGGCGCTGATCTCACTCGACTCGCTGGGGGAAGCCCGGCGGACGACCGGACCTCTCGCGCAGGCGCTCTACGCCCACGTCACGTCGGGGCGGCGTTCGTCGGACACCATCGAAGTAAGTGTGCGGCGGCCCGCGTTCCTCGCACACCTCACGCTCACGGTGCGTTATCCGGCGTATCTAAAGCTGGAAGACGAGCCCGCGGCTGCTGGAGGCGACACGCTGTTGCTCCCCGCCGGCAGCAGGATTGAAGCCGAGGGCGAGACGACCGTGCCGCTG
>CAYNNS010000262.1:0-5077 GCA_964398345.1 uncultured Gemmatimonas sp.
CCCGATCCGAACACCGATCCGGGTGCGCGCGCGTGGCATCACGCCCGGGCGGCCGTCGGGCGGGCCGAGGCGGGGGCCGCCGGGCTGGAGGCTGCCGCGCATCGGGCGCAGGCCCGGGGTGGGGTCGGCGCCGCGGCCGCGTTTCTCGAGTGCGCCAGCCGGCTCACGCCCGACGCCGCTCAACGTTCTGCGCGATCCCTCGCCGCCGCGGAGGCGAAGTTCGAGGCAGGGGCCCCCGAGGCTGCCTACGAGCTGCTCGCGGCCGCAGAAATCGGTCCGGTGGACCAGCAGCAGCGCGCCCAGCTCGCCCGGTTGCGGGCGCGCATCGTCTTCGCCCGCAGCCGGAGCAGCCAGGCTTCGGAGTTGTTGCTCGATGCCGCCCGCCGGCTGGAGTCGCTCGACCCGGCGATGGCCCGGGAGACCTACCTCGAGGCTATCGGGACCGCGGTCTTTGCCGGCCGGCTGGGGGAGCGGGTTGGAATACGAGAAGCCGCCAACGCCGCGATCGGGGCACCACCGGCCCCCGAGCAGCCGCGTGCCATCGATCTCCTACTCGACGGCGTGACGACCCGGATCACCGCGGGTTACCTCGCCGGCGTCGTCCCGCTGAAACGCGCCTTGCTTGAATTTCGCAAGGAGGCGGATCGAAACGATCCGGGTGCAGGCGTCCGGTGGCTGTTCACGGCGTGTCCGGTGGCCCCCGAGCCGATCGCAGCGGAATTGTGGGACGACGAGACGTGGCACTACCTGGCTGCCAGTGCGGTTCGCCTGTCCCGCGACGCGGGAGCGCTCGCGGTCCTGCCCCTGGCCCTGTGTTACCGCGCCGGCGTGCTGCTCCATGCCGGCGATTTCGCCGGCTCGGCGGCGGACGTCGAAGAAGCCAACGCAATCGCGGCGGCAACGGGCAGCGCGCCGTTTCCCTATACGACGCTCATGCTGGCGTCCTGGCAGGGGCGGGAGCTGCCGGCCCTCAAGCTCTTCGAGCAAGGCGAACGGGACGCGAGCGCTCGAGGCGACGGACGAGCCATCGGTCTCATCGGATATGCGAGGGCCGTGCTGCACAACGGACTGGGGCAGTACCGCGCGGCGCTCGTGGGTGCCCAGCAGGCCTGCCGCCACGAAGACCTCGGCTTCTATGGGTGGGCGCTCGCCGAACTGATCGAAGCGGCGGCGCGGAGCGGAGCCCAGGATGCGGCCGCGACTTCGCTCCGGGAACTGGAGACGCGGACTCGCGCCGCCGGCTCCGATTGGGCCCTCGGCATGCTGGCGCGCTCGAGCGCGCTGGTCACCGATGGCGATGCGGCCGACGCGCTCTATCGCGAAGCCATCGAGCGACTGAGCCGCAGCCGGATGGCGGTCCATCTCGCCCGCGCCCACCTGCTGTACGGCGAATGGCTACGGCGCGAGACTCGCCGGGTGGACGCCCGGGCCCAGCTCAAGACCGCACACGAGATGCTGAGCGGGTTCGGCGCCGAGGCGTTTGCAGAGCGGGCGCGCCACGAACTCGCCGCGACGGGCGAAACGGTCGCCAAGCGGTCGGTCGAGCGCCACGATGCGCTCACGGCCCAGGAGGCGCAGGTCGCCTGGCTGGCCGCGGACGGGCGCACCAATCCGGAGATCGCCACCCAGCTCTTTATCAGTCCCCGGACGGCCGAGTATCACCTGCACAAGGTGTTCGGCAAGCTGGGCATCCGCTCGCGCCGCGACCTGCGCCGTGCCATGGCGCGCGAGCTCGCCCCGACGGCGTAGCCGGAGGATGCGGTGATCGACCGCCGGGCGCGCGGGCTCCTTATTCCTTCTCGACCGCGGCCGCGGCTTTTCGGATCACATTCAGCACGAAGTCAGGCTGGGACAGCATCGGCACGTGGCTGCTGGCGGTCTCGAAGACCGTGGCTCCCATACGCTTCGCGACGAAACGCTGCAGCTCAGGCTGGATCGTGCGGTCCTTCGTAGCCACGACGTACCAGCTCGGCTTCGATCTCCATGCAGTACCTTCCACCTTCTGGGCGAACAAATCTGCCACCGGCGCGCCCTGAGTGGCCCAGACCAAGTTCTGCTCTGCCTCCGGAAGATCACCGGCGAAGGATGCGACGCCATCCCGTTTCAGCCACACGCGGCCGTCGGCAACCTCGATATGGGAGAAAATATCGGTTGGTGGAAACTTCTCTTGGAGACTTTGTGTCGTCTCGTCGGCATCCGGCCCGAACGCCGCGAGGTAGACCAGGGCCGCCACTCGCGGGTCCGCGCCGGCGGCCGTGATGACCGAGCCGCCATAGGAATGACCGACCAGGATCGCGGGGTTGCTCACCCGGCCCAAGGTTCGCTTCACGCAAGCGACATCGCCGGCGTGTGAATCGAGTCCGTGCTGCGAAGCGATCACTTCGAAGCCTTCGTTCTGGAGCGCCGGGATCAGCTTGCTGAAGCAGGAGCCGTCGGCCCAGAGGCCGTGAACAAAGACAATGCTGGGTTTGTGTTGCGGGGACATGGAAGACCTCCGAGGTTATCCAGTGTTGTTCATACGATGTGCTGTTGCGCGGCGGTTGACCAATACTTTGTCTGCTACAGACATGCTTTGAAAGTATGGGTGGCTTCTATGGAACTGCGTCATCTGCGGTATTTCGTGGCGGTCGCCGAGGAAGGCAGCCTCACCAACGCCGCCGAGCGGCGACTGCACACCGCCCAGCCATCGCTCAGCCGACAGATTCGCGATCTCGAAGCGGAGCTCGGCGTCAAGCTGCTGGAGCGCAAGGCCCGGGGCATAGTGCTCACCGCGGCCGGGCGGGTATTTCTCGATCATGCCCGGCTGGCCTTGCTGCAGATCGAAGTTGCCTGTGAAGCGGCACGCGGAACCGAAAAGCCTGAGAGGCCAGGGTTTGTCATCGGGTTTTTGCTGGGTCAGGAAGCAGTCTGGCTGGCAGAATCGCTGCGGATTCTGCGGGAGGAGGCACCCAACGTCGAGATCACACTCGTGACGAAGTCTTCCCCAGAGCTCGCCGATGAGCTGATGCAAGGCAAGATCGATGTGGCCCTGCTGCGCCGCGAACGGCAGACCGCGGGCCTGGCTTTCAAGTTTCTGATCGAGGAGCCTTTGGTTGCCATCCTGCCTGCTCGCCACCGCCTGGCCCGCCACCGGGCGGTACGGCCCCAGGATCTCGCGCGCGAGAGTTTCATCAGCACGGCACGAGTCGCGCCCGTCCTTCGAGGGGTGATCGATGACTATGCCGCGAAGGAAGGCATCACCCTGAAACAGAAGTACGACGCCGAAACGTTATCCGGTGGCATGTCGCTGGTGGCATCCACCGGCGGATTCACTCTGCTGCCGCTCTATGTGCAGAACGCGCTGATCCCGTCGGTCGTCGCTCGCCCGTTGCGCGGCGAGGTGCCGACCATCAGTCTCATGATGGGTTATAGCAAGTCGAACGCTTCTCCTTTGCTCAAGAGGTTTCTGCTCCGCACGGATGAGCTGGTCAAACGTGTTGTTCCGGGCGAAGCCCGATGAGACTACGGATCATCAGGCTTCTGCAACGAAGCGGGCGGTGCAGGGTAGTTCCGCTCAAGTCCGCCGCGCGGCAATGACAGCGAATGCCCCTAGCCGCCAGACGACCTCCGGAGCGAATCCGGTTCGTCGCATGAGCTCCAGCTCGGTGGGAAGCGGCATATAGGTGTCTTCCTCGGCCCACGCCGCAAAGAGCGCCTCGGTTTCAGTTGCGGAGTAGGCCCGTTCGAGATGCGCCCGCCACGCCGCATGTTCGTGCTGCGCCAGCGCGGCATCTCCGGAGGGATGACAATCCGCGGTGACCAGCAAACCGTTGGATGCGATGCTGGCCCTGGCCTTCGCGTAGAACCCCTGCTTCTCACTCTCGTTCCGCAAATGATGGAGAGCGAGGGACGCCACGACGGCATCGCAGGAGGGCAGGGCCGTTTCGCTGAAGCTGCCGTGCAGCAGGCGCGGCACTGCGCCGAGGGCGTTAAGCCGCGCGTTCGCCACGGCGAGCACGTCAGGATCGGCATCGAGCAGGGTCAGCGAAGGCCCGGGCACTTCGCGCGCACATGCGGCGGCCAAGGCGCCGGTACCGGTGCCGAGGTCGACCACACGCGGCGCGGATTGGGGGAGCGCGCGCAGGGACGCCGCTGCAGCTCCGAGCATCGCGTCGTACGCCGGAATGAAGCTGCGGATCCGGGCGTCGTACTCGTCGAGGCGAATGCCGAGATGCTCAGCAATACCCATCAGCCCATACCCATTGCTTTCGGCTTCAGCGTTGCCCCGAGTCGCTTCGGTGCCGTGAGGCGCCAGGAATCTTCCAGCAGGTCTCGTAGCGTGGCGAGGGACACGCGATCGAGCTGTATGCCCAACCAGCGACCGCGCCATTCATCCGAGAATGTCGCCGGGTCGCTCCGAACGAGAGCATCGAGATTCGCTGGTGTCGTCTTCACCACCACGACCCGGCGATCGCTCGGCAGCGTCGCGAAAATCTTCTTGCGCACCCGAAAATCAGGAGTGTCGAAGTGCGAGCTCTCGACGGCCTCGGGGAGCGCGAGAGCGAGTCGCCGAACCAGGGCCGGCGTGACGAGTCTCGGTCGACTCACGGCTTCCAGGAAACTCCGGTGAGGTCGACGTTGGTGATCGGCGCCATCGGCAGCAGGAGCCCGGTGCTGAGCTGCAGCAGCGCTGGACGTCCTGCCAGGCTGGCGATGGCCAGCCAGGCCCCGTCGTGGGACCAGCTGATATTGGGACCCCATTCCGTTCCCGGAGGCGGCGTCACCGCCTGCACGCCGGTGCCGTCGGGATTCATCAGCATGATGCGATTGCCCTGATTGAACGCAATATGCTGCCCATCGGGCGACCAATGCGGATAATGCCCTGCCACCTGGATAGGCAGTGGCATCTGGGTCATCAGATCGTACCAGTGAATCGTCCCGGCACCGTTCATCTCCACATAGACGAGTGTCTTCCCGTCCGGTGATGGCGAAGGGTACCCGGTCGAGACAAACGGGATGTTCGGTAGGGCAACCGGTGCCGACCCGTCCGCGTTGGCACGCCAGACCTGGTTGCCGAACGGAGCCGTGTTCATCTGGG
>CAYNNS010000263.1:0-5026 GCA_964398345.1 uncultured Gemmatimonas sp.
CGGTGGGTGTGCTGTATCAGGCGACCGGGGGCAACATCTCGGGGGCCGGCTTCTACGTCGCGGGTACCACGCCCGGTACCTACCAGGTCATCGCGACTCAGCAGGGCGGCACGAAGGCGGATACCGCTACGCTCACGATCAGCGCAGGCGTCATTCTCTCCTCGATGGCGTTGAGTCCCGGCAACGTGTCGCTGGTCCCCGGTGGGGCTCAGCACTTCGCGGTCTTGGGTCTGATGAGTGACGGCAGCTCTGCCGTCCCGGCGGTGACTTACAGCGCCACCGGTGGGACCATCGATTCACAGGGGAATTACACCGCGGGCACGCAACCGGGCACGTATCTGGTCGTAGCTTCACAGCAGGGTGGCTCGCTGGTGGACACCGCCGCGGTAGCCATTGCGGGGCCGAGCCTGACTCAGCTTGTGATGAATCCGTCTTCCGTATCAGTACTCCCGGGTAGCTCTCAACAATTCACCGTTACCGCCTCGTGGAGCGACGGCTCCTCTACGCTGCCTCCGCTCAGCTTCAACTGCACGGGTGGAACGATCTCCGGCGGCGGCCTCTACACGGCGCCGAGCGCTCCGGGCGCTTTCCAGTGCATCGTGAGGCACCAGACTGGCACCAAGGCCGACACCAGTCTCATCACCGTTCCGACCTTGACCGCCCTAACCCTCTCTCCCGACCCCGCGACAGTTGCGGCCAGCGGCAGCCAGCTCTTCTCAGTGACCGGTACGTGGAGCAACGGTGCTACCGGTGCTCCAGCGGTCGACTATAGCTCGACGGGCGGAACCATCAGTCCAGCTGGGCTGTATATCGCGGGCTCCACCAACGGAACCTATCGGGTCATTGCGACGCACAAATACGGTACAAAGGCCGACACCAGCGTCATTACGATCTCGGGTCTTGCTCCGCCTCCACCAAGCGCTGGTGATTTCGTTGTGTTCCCGAACCCCGAGGTCGAGTTCATCATCGGTCCTCAGCTACGTTCGGGTAGCCCCTCCAACCCCTGGCCCTATTACGATGAAACCGAGTTGGCCAGGGGCCTGGTGCACGGAGCCAACTTCCCAGCGCTTCCGCCGCCAGATCCATATGTGGTAGGAGCCTTGGACGATTACCTCGTTGCGAATTACTACGACTTGGGGCTGTGCCAGTACATCGAGTACTATCGCACCGGAGACCCCACCTTTCTGGAATACGCGAGAAAGATCGAGGATTCCTGGTGGAAACAAAAGCCGGGTATTGATGAAGGACGCATGACCAATTTTGACTCGTACGACCTGGGCCCCCGTCTCTCTTCACTCGGTGGCTTGATGCTCCGGGCGTTGGACGGACGGCCCGAAATGTGGCCCTGGATAACCGCTTTTGTGAACTACGATTACGGCATGTGGCTGGGTGCCCGCATCAATAACATCAACCTGTGGTATGGGGTGCGTGACGGCGGATACATGCTCTTGTATACCGCTCTGCTTGCCAAGGTGCATCCTGATCCTGCCGTGCGCGCCGATATGCGACAGAAAGCGTTGGTTGCCGCTCGAGACTACTACGCGCGGCTCCAGAATGTCGATGGGGGCTGGTATTGGCAATATGAGAATCTTCCTGGCGAGCCGCTTCCGGCTGGTGTGACCGATCCGTTCGTCGGCCAGCCCTTCATGATCGGTCTTTTGCTCGAGGGTATGATCGCGACCCATCAGCTTACCAACGATCCAGTGGTGGCCCAGTCAATTGTTCGGGCCGCGGACTGGCTCTACAACGCAGCGTATGAGCGGGGCCCAGTGACCAATCTCACCGGCGTCAATTGGCGAGCTATGAAGTACTTCGTGTTTCGGGGCAACTACACTATCAACACCCGAACGTCAGGTGAAGCCTATGACATGCCAGACGGAATGGTTCGAGATATGCGCTCGTTGAATTCGACAACGCTTCATGCCTTCGGCTACGCCTTCAAGCTTACCGGAGATACCAAGTACCGTGACTGGGGCGACGATGTTTTCTCTGCAACCTTTGGCAAGGGCAGGGGTCCCGGAGCGGATGCCTACTGGGGACTCCCCGACTACCGGGAGAAGGAGTACGATCAGCACTATCGTGCCTCGGGTCATTATCTCGTGTGGCGTCTCGGACACTAGCCGGTCGCCGTCCCTGAACCACTGGTGAGTCCCGATCTACAAGAGCGGGGCTCACCGGGCCATTCCCCACGCTGGTTCGTTCCGTTCCTCTTTTTCTTGGGTTTGTCCGCATTTGTGGCGCTGCTGAACCGCCATCATGGGGAGCAGCAGGCGAATTACTGGAACGAGTATGTCGCCATGGCTGAGTACTTCCGGGGGCACGCTCCACGGGAAGTCCTCACGTATCCCACCTGGGGCTATCCCTTTGTGCTGTGGCTCCTCCCGCGCTACTCCTGGATTGTGGCCGTCCAGGTTGTTCTGGGCGCCGTGGCGATGTCGTGGGCCTATCAACGACTCAAGCTCGAGCTGCCCGCCTACGGGCGGGTCGTGACCGCCGCTTGCCTCACTGCGCTACCATGGTACGCGCTCCAGAGTGTCAAATGGCCGCTCGCTTTCGCGGGATCCCTCCTGCTCCTTGCGGTGTTGACGCTCGACAGCGCGCTCCGGCGCTCCAAGATCTTTCTGGGGGTGGTCGCTGGCTTGTGGCTTGGCGCAGTCCTCTATTTCCGCTCCGAGTTTCTTCTCATCCCTCTGTTCCTTCCCCTCTTCCATGCTGTCGCAAACCGTCGCTGGCTCCGCTGGCGCGAGGTCGCGATCTTCACCATCACAGGCCTGGTTGCGCTCGTGGTTTTGGTCCCTTGGGCAATGTATTACCAGCGACAGACAGGTCGATACTCGTTGACTGCTTCCCAGAAGGGCATAGTCGCGTTTATCTCACTCGGCCAGCTTCCCGGCAATCCCTGGGGTGCGGAATACAAGGATGATTATGCCTACAACTATCTCAAGTCTCATGGAGTAGAGGCGCCTCCAAATTCTGACGTTGCGGATCGCGTACTATTTGACGAGTACAAACGGCGAGTGATACAACATCCAGTAGCATTCGTCGAGAAGATGGTGTGGAATGGAGTCATGGTCCTGGGCAAGGGTTTCTACAATCCCGAGCCTCGGCTGGACAGTACTTCCAACCAGGAATATGAGTTGTTACGGAGTGCGCTTCGGCGAGTTGACTTAGGTGGTATCGCTAAATCAGCCTCCGTTGGAGCCTCAGCCGCATTCCTGTATTGGATGTTGGCCAAAGCCCTCGGGGTTGCATTCGTCCAGGTCGGAATGCTTGGCCTGCTCATTTGGTTCGCCCGCGGAAGCTCGGCTTCACACTTCTTGACGCTTTGCGCCGGCGTGATCGTCTATCAGGTTCTGCTGCAGATGGCTCTTGCCGCGGAGCCTCGTTACATGAACGGGCTGTACCTCTACTTCGCCCCTTTCCTCGCCATCGCTACGACGTCCCTGCGGCGCCGACGTGTCAGCGTCGCCTCCGAACCAACTCCATCGCCGAGCTAGCCAGTCGCGCTACCCGCGCCTTGGCGGGGCTCGGCTCGAACACCCATTCTTCGCCGAAGCCAATTTCCCTTTTGCTGAAGCCCCGTTTGAAATCGGAGATACCGCCCAGCGCATCCGCGCCGTCGGCCGATCCCGCGGTGATGCCGCCGAAGTCGAACCACCGCGCTCCCTCTCGCTTTGCCCAGGTGATCAAGTCCCACAGGACCGGGGTGAGCAACCGGATGGTGACGCCAGGAATTCGCGCCGAGGCGCCATGACTGTACTCGGCACGGTCCCCGTGGTGCATGCTCCATGCGAAAGCCACCAGCTCTTGTCCTGCGCCTTCAGCCTGTCGGAAAGCCCCAACCAGGTTCGAGCGCTGCGGTAGCTCAACGCCGAGTCGCATAATCGCCGGCCAATCGACCTGCGTGGTCCTGCCTCCAGTTCTGGCAAAAGAGGCTGTTAGCAGCTGATTCATCCGCTGCTCGAGCGCTGGATCCTGAATCTGTTGGATCTGGATTCCATGTTTCGCCGCCGCCCTCACATTCTGTCGCGTGGAGCGACTGAGCGCAGAGAACAGCGAGTCTTCATCCGCGGACAGTTCCAGCTCGATCGTTCTGGGAGCGACTCTCTCGGTCGGCCCCGGGACAAATCCGAGTTGGCTCAGGCTCTTGCGGACCGAATCACGCAATTGTTCGCTTCTGCATTCGAGCTCCACGATTACTCGAAGGATCCGGGAGCTTTGAATGGCATACTCGGCAGCGTGAGCGATGAGCACCCGCCCCACCGGCGATGCGTAGGCGTCGCCGACCGTTTCGAGGCGGAGGATTTGATGTCCTGGAAGGGCGCGTGTGGGCGTGATGGAGAACCCGAGCATTGCCAGGTATTGCCCCTTCCCATCCTCCGCCAGCGCATGCCGGTACGCGGGACCGCCCAGTAATTCGCCCCACAGCGCACGGGATTGCAGCGGAATCGCGAATCCCTGTGCGTCGAGCGATCGTTCCGCTTCCCGGACCCTCGGGTCTCCCGCCGCGACGAGCCGGACCTGAATCCCTGAGTCGTGTGGCAAGCCGGCTATCCGCCTCGCCGGACCAGGCGCCGGACGTCGATGAAAGTCAGACTGCCGCACATGTTCAGAGTGTGAACCCCGCACATACGGGGGTCCCACGTCGGATCCAACCTGGCAACCATTGTCTCCTTGAACTCATGCTCGTTCAACTTCTCGATGCGATAGAGGGCGAGGGCATGCCCATACCCCTGGGAGCAATCTTGGGCCGGTCGGTACCAGACTCCCTCTCGAGAGAAGATCCGGCCGGCCGGTCGGGCACACCCAACATCGGCTACAACGGGATTGCGCCGGTGTGGAGTCCAAGGACCGAAAGGCGATGGTGCGTGAAACAAGTGCAATTCCCCCCAGGGCTCAATTCCGTCATCGAGGTCGCAGGTGAACATCCACCACCGGCCATCAATCTGGGCCAGGCTTGGATCCACTACTTCGGTCCCCTCCACCAAGACTCGGTCGCGCTGCCACTCGAAGGGAAAGCGAACCG
>CAYNNS010000264.1:0-4985 GCA_964398345.1 uncultured Gemmatimonas sp.
CCGGCTTGGGCAGGAAGCACGCGGTCATATCGAAGCGGGCCGCCACCTGGCGGCAGATCAGCTTGTACAGCAGAACCTGATCGGCCGCGATGCTCGCTTCGGTGTAGCCATAGTTCATTTCAAACTGCGACGGCGCGACCTCCGGGTGGTCTTTTTCGTTGGCAAACCCCATGGCGCGCTGCACCTCCGCCGCGGTATCGATGAAGAGGCGCAGCGCGTCGCCGGGCAGGGAGTGGTAGTAGCCCCCGGTGCTGGGGAACTCGAAGCTCCCGGTCTCGTAGTAGCGCCGCTCCGAGTCGCGGCCCTTGAAGAGAAACCCTTCGATCTCGTTCGCGGCATTACAGGTGGTGCCGTCCTTCTTGTAGAGTCCGGCGAGATAGTGCTTGAGCCGCGCCCGGATATCGGCGACGTAGGGAGTCCCGTCCTTTTCCAGAACGTCGGCAAAGACCAGGACCTTGCCGGGACCGAAAATGTCGGCGGGCATGTGGTAGAACGCCGGCCAGTCGATGGCGAGCCTCAGGTCGGACTCGGCTTGCTGGGAAAAGCCGCGGATGCTGGAACCGTCGAAGGTCAGGTTGTCGGCGGACTTGAGCAGGAACTTCTTGTCGTAATCCAGCATGTGCAGCCGGCCCTCCAGGTCGGCGAAGCAGACGGTGACGGCCTTGAGGCGTTTTTCTCCCGCCAGGTATTTCAGCCGCTTCTCGGCGACCTTGTCGAGCGGCGTTCGCGCCAGCCGCTCGGCCTTGGCCTCGAGGTTCATGGCTTCGAGCTGATCGTAGGGGATTTCCAGGAAGTCGCGCAGTTCGTTCGGCATTCGGGCTCCACGGGGACGGGGGGGGACGAGTCCGCAGCGAGGAGCTATCCTAACGAACTTAGCTTAAGAAATCAAACAATAAGCTAATACCGATGGTTTTTAGCTTAAACACTAAAAAGATTAGCTTCCGGGAGCCTTAGCGGCCTTCGAGGAATCGGGACGACCAGCCGCGCGGCCCGAATCCGCTGAGGCGCCGCCCCGCCGGCGATTCGCGGTGCGCTGCTGGACGGTGGGGCGGACTTCGGCGCCGGGGGTGAGCCGTTCGCTGCCGCCCACCACCACCTGTTCACCGGCCTGGATTCCCTCGCGAATTTCCACCACGCCGGGGGTACGTACGCCGAGGGTGACCTGGCGCCGCTCGGCTTTGCCGGCGTTCACGATCCAGACCCACTGCGAACCCTGCATCGGGCTCACGGCATCTTCGGGAATCACCACCGCGTTGGGTCGCAGCGCTGTCTCCAGCCGGGCTTCGATGAACATCCCCGCGGAAAGCTCACGCCTGGGATTCGACACCAGGGCTTTCACGGTGATGGTCCGCCCCGGCAAGGCGACCTGGGGATCGACAAAGTCCACCGCGCCCGAAAAGTCCCGACCCGAGAGCGCCGCGACCCGGAACAGCACCCGCTGGCCCACTTTGAGCAGGTCGGCATAGCGCTCGGGTACCTGGAACGAGACCCGCTGCGGGCTCACCGTCTGCAGAGTGATCAGCTTGGTGCTGTTGTTGACGTAATCGCCCTTGCTGACCAGCCGCTGGCCGACCACTCCGGCAAACGGCGCGCGCACGACGGTGCGGTCGAGTCGGAGCTGGAGCAGATCGAGGGCGGCCTGGGTGCTGCGCATCTGCGCTTCGGCGCGCTCCACGTCGGCCGGTGCGGCGGCCTTTTCGACCAGGAGCTGCTTGGTCCGGGTCAGCGCCTGCTGCGCCAGGTCGCGATCGGCCTGGGCCCGGGCGACCTGGGCCTTTAGCTCGCCGTCATCCACCTTGAAGAGCGGGGTTCCCTCGGCGACTTCGACGCCTTCCCTGATGAGGATCTCGGTGAGCCGGCCGTCGACCTCGGGGCGCAGCTGAATCGACTGCAGCGGCTCCACCTGGCCCGAGGCGGTGATGGCGTCTACGACGGTATCGGTGTGGGCCTCGATGACCTCGACCGGGAGCGGGCCGGCATTGCCCCGGCCGCGACCCGCTGCAGGAGGCGACGCGGTGGAGCCGCCGCACGCGGCAACCAGGACTGTCCACGCGGTAAGGCTACGGACCCTCACGAGTTCTCCCTATCACTGAAGAGTCGCCGGCCCAGAATGGCCTCGAGACCCGCGAGGGCCAGTCGCGCGGCGTATCGGGCCTGCACCAGCTCGGCCTGGGCCTCGGTGAGCCCCGACTGGGCGTCCAGCAGGTCAAGAATGGTACTGGCTCCGGCGCGATAACGGGCCTGCTGCACGCGATAGGTCTCCTGGGCCACGACGAGACCCTGAGCCGCAAAGTCCGCGGTGGCGCGCGCCGTCTCGTACGCTTCATAGGCCTCGGTCACGTCGGCCTCGGCCGACCGTTCGAGGTCTTCGCGTGTCGCCGCGGCGACGTCGCGGGCGTTACGGGCCCTTACGTAGGCCAGCTCGCGCTGCGCATTGTCCCAGATCGGGAAGCTGAGCGTGAAGGTCAGCGAGCTGCGCGACAGGCCGCGGGTGAGGTATTTGTCCCCGAAACCCACGGTGCTCGCGGTCAGGACCGCCTGGGGAAAGTAGGCGCTGCGACGGGAATGCAGCGAAGCCTCGGCGGAGCGTTCGTTGGCGCGGGCCACCTGGAATTCGGGACCCTGTTCGAGGGCGAGCGCGAGCGCTTCCGTCAGCGAAAGCGGGAGGTCGCGTGCGCGCGCGGTGTCGAGCACCACGGCGTCCACTCCATGGGGGGTTCCCACCCGGCGGCCCAGCCGGAGCCGGGCGACGCGGAGTCCCGACTCCTCGTGGAGCAGTTCGATCCGGGCCCGGTCGAGCTCCAGGAGGAGCTGGAGCGAATCGGTCTGCACGGCCGCACCACTCACCACCCGGGCCCGGGCCACGACCAGCTGCTCCTCGGCGCGGCGCACCCGGTCGCGGGCCACGTCGAGCAGCTCGCGTCGGCTCAGCACGGCATAGTACGCCGCCTCGGTGGCAAGGGCGGTGAGATAACGTTGCTGGACCTCCCCGGCCTGGGCGCTCTCGAGGTCGGCGCCGGTGCGACTCAGATCGGAGAACTTCCGCAGTCCGGTGAACAGCTCGAAGCGCGCATCGAGGCGGGCGGTGGCGCTGGTCTTGGCCTGGGCCCCGATTCCGACGTTGAACTGCTGGATCGTGTACTCCGTGTAATCGGTGCTCAGGGAGAGCGAGGGCAGCACCATCGCGCTGAGCGCGGCGCGGCGCGCCCAGGCGGCATTGCTGACCGCGCCGAGCGCACGGACGTAGTCGGGATCGAGCCGCGCGGCGCGCTGCAGCGCTTCGGTCAGCGTCACGGAGGGGAGCGAATCGGTCTGCCCGCCGGCCCCGGCGAGCAGGAGCAGCAGCGCAACGATCACTTGGACTCCGTGACCGGCACGGGCCGCGTTGCGGCGCGGCGCTTGACGGAACCCACCCGAACCCGGGCGCCTTCCATGAGCGAATAGACCAGCGGCACGATGAACAGGGTGAGCGCCGTGGAGAACACCACGCCCCCGACGATCGCGTAGCCGAGCGGGCGGCGGCTGATGGAGCCGGCACCCAGCGCCAGCGCGATCGGCACCGCGCTGATCACGACCGCGACCGAGGTCATGAGAATGGGCCGCAACCGGACGCGGCCCGCCTCGAGCAGCGCGTCGCGGGTTTCCATGCCCTTGTCGCGCAGCTTGTTGGCGTAGTCGACCAGCAGGATCGAGTTCTTCGCCACCAACCCGATCAGCAGAATCATGCCGATCTGGCTGTAGAGGTTGATACTCGATTTGGCGATGAAGAGGGTGAACACCGCGCCGGTGATCGCGAGCGGCACCGCCATCAGCACCGTGAAGGGATGCATCATCGACTCGAACTGCGACGCCAGCACCATGAACACCACGATCAGCGCCAGCAGGAAGGCGAAGTAGAGCGAGGTGCCGCTCTCGCGCAGCTCCCGCGATTCCCCCGCCAGCGCGGTGCTGGAGCCGGCGGGCAGCACTTCCCTGGCGATCCGGTCGAGGGAGTCGAGGGCTTCGCCCAGGGTGAACCCGGGGGCGGTTCCCGCGGAAAACGTCGCGGCCCGCACCCGCCCGAAGTGACTGAGCGAGCGGGGGCCGACGCCCTCGGTGACCTTGGCCAGCTGGTCGAGCTTGATCAGCTCGCCGTTGTTCCCGCGCACCGCGAGGCCGCTCATGTCGGTCGGGGTGGCGCGTTCCTCGGGCGAGAGCTGCACCATCACGTAGTAGAGCTTGTTGTTCTGGGTAAAGGTGCTGACGCGCTGCCCGCCGAGCAGCGACTGCATGGTACCCGCCACCGCGCGGACCGGCACGCCGAGGTCTTCGGCGCGATCGCGGTCGTAGGACACCGCGAGCTCGGGCTTGTTGATCCGCAGGTCGGTGTCGACGTTGGTGATCCCCTTGATCTGCCGCGCGCGGGCGAGCATGGCCTGCATGCCGGTGAACAGGCTGTCGAAGTTGGCGTTGCGGACCACGAACTGCACCGCAGAGCCGTACCCGCCGAACGCCGGTGGATTGTTCGCGAAGGCGAGCACACCGGGAATCCTCGCGAGCTGGGGCCGGATCGATTCGATGATCTGCTGCGCGGTGCGCTTGCGCTGGGACCAGTCGACGAAACGCACGAAGACCTGGCCCCGGTTCACCCCGCCGCCGCCACCACCGCCACCGCCGCCACCACCCACGGTGCTCGTGTAGTTGTCGATCTCGGGAATCTTGCCGAGGATCGCTTCGACCTGTTTCTGGTACTGGTCGGTGTAGGCGAGGGTCGCGCCTTCGGGGCCGGTGATCGAGATCTGCATCTGGCCCCGGTCTTCGGGCGGAACGAACTCCACCTTCAGTTTGGTGAAGACGAGCACGGCACCGGTTACCAGGAGCGCCACGGTCATGAGCACGACGGCGCGATGGCGCAGCGCCCAGGCGAGCGCTCGCTCATATGTGGTGGTCACTCCCTTGATGGCGAACTCGAGAGTGTTCGCCAGCTGGCTGTGCTGGGAAGGGAC
>CAYNNS010000265.1:0-4972 GCA_964398345.1 uncultured Gemmatimonas sp.
CTCGCGGCGGGGCCCGGGCTCTCGCTGGTCATCCGCGCAGGTGCCGGGATCGACAACATCGACGTCGCGGCCGCCTCGCGGCTCGGCATCTTCGTCTCCAATTGCCCGGGCAAGAACTCCATCGCCGTGGCCGAATTGATCATGGGTCTCCTGCTGTCGCTCGACCGCCGGATCCCCGATCAGGTGGCCGACGTGCGCGCCGGCAAGTGGGAGAAGGGCGAGTACAGCAAGGCTCGGGGCGTGCACGGCCGCACGCTCGGTATCGTCGGGCTGGGGCAGATCGGGCGGGAAGTGGCGCGGCGGGCGCAGGCCTTCGGCATGAAGGTGGTCGCCTGGTCGCGCAATCTCACCGACCAGGAATCCGAGCGGCTGCACATCCAATACTGTGAAACGCCGCTGGAAGTCGCGCGGCTTTCCGACGCCGTCTCGATCAACGTTGCCGGCAGCGCCGAGACCCGGAACCTGGTCAACGACGAATTCCTGGCCGCCATGAAGCCGGGCGCCTACCTCATCAACACGTCGCGGGGGACCGTGGTGGATGAAGCGGCGCTCGAGCGCGCGGTGAAGGAGCGCGGCATCCGCGCCGGGCTCGACGTCTATCAGACCGAACCGGCCGGCAACAAGGGCGAATTCCACTTCGCGCTGGCGGCGGCGCCCGGCGTCTACGGCACCCATCACGTCGGCGCGTCGACCGACCAGGCGCAGGTCGCCATCGCCCACGAGGTCATCCGCATCGTGGACGCTTTCATGAGCACCGGCAAGGCGCCGTATTGCGTGAACCGGCTCGCCAAGAGCGCGGCGACCCACGTGCTCTCGATCCGGCACCACAACCGGCCCGGGGTGCTCGCCCACGTCTTCCGGGTGCTGCACGAATCCTCGATCAACGTCGAGGAGGTCGAGAACATCGCCTATCATGGCGCCAGCTCCGCCGCGGCCCGCATTCACATCGCGGCACCGCCAAGCGAGAAGGCCCTGGGCGAAATCCGCAACGGCAACGGCGACGTCATCAGCGTCGACCTGACGCCGGTCAGCTAATTCCTCTTTCTCACGGACCCGATGTTCAACGAGCGCATTCACAACTTCAACGCCGGCCCCGGCGTGCTGCCTGAGCCGGTGCTCAAGCAGGCGCAGCAGGATCTCTGGAACATCGGCGGCAGCGGCATGGGGATCGCCGAGCACAGTCACCGCGGCAAGCTCTTCGAACAGGTCATCGCCGAAACCGAGGCGCTGGCCCGGGAGCTGGCGGGGATTCCCGACAACTACAAGGTGCTCTTCATCCAGGGTGGCGCCACGCAGCAGTTCGCGATGGTGCCGATGAACCTGTTGCCGCAGGGAGGCACCGCGGACTACCTGCTCACCGGGGTCTGGGCGCAGAAGGCGATCGAGGAGGCCCGCAAGTTCGGCACGACGCACGTCGCGGTCAGCGGCGAGTCCTGCAAGTTCACCAGGATTCCCGCCGCCTCAGAGATCCGCTACTCTGAGCAGCCGGCGTACGTCCACCTCACCACGAACAACACGATCTACGGTACGCAATGGAAGAGCGAGCCCGCGGTGCCCTCGGGCGTGCCGCTGGTGGCCGATGCGTCGAGTGACATCTTCAGCCGCCCCATCGATGTGTCGAAGTACGGGATGATCTACGCCGGTGCGCAGAAGAACCTGGGGCCTTCCGGCATCGTGCTGGTGCTGATTCGCCAGGACCTGGCCGAGCGCGCCGATGCGGGGCTGCCGGTGATGCTGCAGTATCGGACCTACGTGAAGGAAAAATCGCTCTATAACACGCCGCCCACGCTCGCGATTTACATGGTGGGACAGGTGCTCAAGTGGATCCGGGATCTCGGAGGACTGGCGGCCATGGCCGAGCGCAACCAGGCCAAGGCCAAAGCTCTCTATGATTTCCTGGACCAGAGCGAGCTGTTCAAGGGGAGCGTCGATCCCGGCAGTCGCTCGCTGATGAACATCTGTTTTCGCACCAGGTCCGAGGAGCTCGACGCCAAGTTCCTGAGCGAGGCCGGGCGGCGGGGTTTCGAGGGCCTCAAGGGGCATCGCTCGGCGGGCGGGATGCGCGCCAGCGTGTACAACGCCTGTCCGCCCGCCAGCGTGGATGCCCTCGTGGCGTTCATGAAGGAGTTCGAGCGGGCCAATCGCTGATGCCCGACGCGCTGCCCCAACCGATCGTCTCCACCGAGTGGCTCGCGGCCCACCTGGGTGAGCCGGGCCTCGTGGTGGTCGACGCGTCGTGGTATCTGGCCGCCATGCAGCGCGACGCCCACGCCGAATACTCCGCGGGACACATCCCCGGCGCGTTGTTCTGGGACGTCGATCGGCTGAGCGACCAACGCTCTTCCCTCCCTCACATGCTGCCCGATGCCGCCACGCTCGGCCGGGAGATCGGCGCGCTGGGAATCGGGGATGGGGATCAGGTGGTGGTTTACGACGGCTCCGGCAGCAACCTCAGCGCGCCGCGGGTGTGGTGGACCTTGCGCGTTGCCGGGCACGACGCGGTCGCGGTGCTCGACGGGGGATTGGCGCGCTGGAAGGCGGAGGGGAGGGCGCTGGGGACGGGGGTGGCGTCGCGGCCGCCGGCTCGTTTCACGGCCCGGATGCGGCCGGTGCTCATCAAGTCGCTCAAGGAAATGACCGGTGCGCTGGGCTCGGAGGCGTGGCAGGTTCTCGACGCGCGCTCGAGCGGACGCTTTGCGGGCACCGAGCCGGAGCCGCGCCCGGGTTTGCGGGGCGGCCATGTGCCGGGGTCGCGTAGCCTGCCGTTCACCGAGCTGGTCGGACCCCTGGGGACGCTGTTGCCCGACGCCGAGCTCCGTGCCCGCTACCAACGAGCCGGCATCGACCTGTCCCGCCCGATCGTGGCGACCTGCGGCTCCGGGGTCACCGCCTGTGCGCTCGTCCTTGGTCTGCACCGCCTCGGCGTTGACGATGTCGCGGTCTACGATGGCTCCTGGAGCGAGTGGGGCAGGGAAGCCGGACCTCCGATCGAGCAGGGCCTTCCGCGCTGAGTCTGCTCACAAGAATTGCAGTGTTCGGACTTCGGTCACGCAGATGGGGCGCGTGTGCGGTCCGGAAAATGATGCTCGTCCTTTGAGTATCAGCCTCACCAAATGGCATAGGGAGATCTGTATGCGCCTTCTGCATTCAGCTTCAAGCATTTCGCTGGTTGCGCTGGTGGCCGCCGGCTGCTCCGGGAACGGCACCGCGCCCACTGGAATGGGACGCGTCGTCGTGCAAATCGCGACGTCGAGCTCCGCCTTGAATGGCGGCCCCGCGGCGGCCGACGTCGTCGTGACCAAAGGGACCGATAACATCGTGATCAGCCAGGTGCAGATCGTCGCGCGCAAGATCCGGCTGCGGCGCTCGGACGGGACCTGCACCGAAGACCCGAATCAGGAAGATGCCCCTGCCGCGGTCATCGGCTCGGGCCGAGCCAATGACGGGACGGAGCAGGAGGGAGCGAATGAAGATGCGGAATGCCCGGTGCTCAAGCTCGGGCCCCTGCTGCTCGAGCCGCCCCTCACCGACGGCGCGGTGACGACCTTTACCGCGGACGTCCCGGTGGGCACCTACACGCGAGTGCGGATCCAGATTCACAAGCCGAAAGGATCGAAGGACGTTGACTTTCTGGCCGCGCATCCGGACTTCGCCGACGTGAGTATCCGGGTGAAGGGCACCTTCGATGGAACGCCGTTCACCTTCGACAGCCAGCTCACTGAGGAAGAGGAAATTCAGCTGCCCAGCCCGGTGGATGTCACGACGGCAGGCTCCACGGCGTTTACGCTCTTCCTCGATGTTCGAGGCTGGTTCCTCGATCAGACCGGTGCGGCGCTGGTGAACCCGAGCTCAGCGGCCATGCGGTCGCTGATCGAACACAACATCAGAAGCTCGTTCCGCGCCTTCCGCGATGAGGATCACGACGGCGGCGACGACGGGCACGAAGGGCACTAAGGCACAACCGGAGGGCGCTGTGTAGATTTGCCCTCCATGGAAGGAGAAACACCCGAACGTCCGGTGGCGCTGGCGGCCACCGATCGACCTCTGCCGCTCCGGCTCCAGCCCATCGAAGATGAGCGCGCGCCGGACGGCATGTCGTGCATCGGCTCGTTCCTCGGTCCCAAACTGGTGGCGCGTTGTGTGGTTCCGCCCGACGCCGCCGCATTCCTGCTCGAGCGAGGTCTCTTCACCCAGCCGGTCCGGCTCGCGCTCGCGGCCCGCGAAGAGCCTCCCGGCCTGCAGTGTCAGCTCTTCGCGCTGGTTGACCTTCCCACGGATTTTTTCTCGGGCGAAGAAACGGAGGCCGAGTCGCCCTGGTCCGAGAGCGTGCCAGGCGCCTCGTACGAACGCGAGATATCCGGCGAGCCGGCGCCCAGCGAAGACTCCGACGCAACGCCGGGAGACACCGCCGCCGAAGAGCAGCAGGCCGCGGTCTTTCTCGGCCAGGTCATCCGCTTCGACAAGGACCGCCGGCACCCCGAGGATCTGGCTCTGGAGACCATGGACGTGTTGCGCACCATCGTGCAGGGTGAGGTCAGCGAAGTCGTGGACAAGGTGCTGGAAGACTTGCTCGGAGGCGCCGGTCCCGCGTGAACGCAACCGCCGAAGCCAGACGCGCCGCCCCGCCGGTGGACGGTCAGCCCATCACGATGCAAGCCGGCAAGCTCAGCGTGCCCGACCGCCCGGTCATCGCCTTCATCGAGGGCGACGGCACCGGTCCCGACATCTGGCGCGCAGCACGGCGGGTGCTCGATGCCGCTGTGCAGAACGCCTACGGCAAGGAGCGCGGCATCGCCTGGTATGAAGTACTGGCCGGTGAAAAGGCCAAGACGCTGGTGAACGACTGGCTGCCCGAGGAGACGCTCGACGTCATCCGCCGCCACCTCGTCGCCATCAAGGGACCGCTCACGACTCCGGTCGGCGGCGGTATCCGCTCGCTCAACGTGGCGTTGCGGCAGCAGCTCGATCTCTA
>CAYNNS010000266.1:0-4960 GCA_964398345.1 uncultured Gemmatimonas sp.
CGACGTCGCGGTGGCCGGACACGGCGAACTCGAGCCCGAGCCGGAACCGGTGCAGCAGCGGGCTGCCGGCCCCGAGCTTCCGCATGCCCGCGACCATCGCCCGGACGCTGCCGAGATCGTGCTCGTACTTTCCCGACTTGAGGGCGATGTCATCGCCGAACCACTTCGCCTGCTCGTGAGCGTCCGTGTGGCAGCCGACGTTGACGAGCAGAGCGGTGTAGTAGACGACCGCACGCTCCTCCTCCTCGAGACCTGCCTTGGGGCATGCGCTTATGGGTTGCCGGGAAGGTGGAAGTATTGCAACGCCTCCGGTCCGCTCGCCGTGCCGACCGCGTCGGTGGGTTGGGCCGAGACCACGCCGCCGCCGCAAGAGGCGGACAACCGCTCGCTGATTCTTTTCGATCGCGGCGACGAGGTCACCGTACAGGCCGGCGATGACGGTATTCGTTTCTTGCTGGTATCGGGCAAGCCTCTGCGCGAGCCGGTTGCCTGGTATGGGCCGATCGTGATGAACACGCAGGAGCAGCTCAAAGCGGCCTTCGAGGAGCTCCAGCGCGGGACGTTCTTGAAATGACCGTTCGCCGTTGACTGTTCGCCGTTCACGCGGTTATTCTCAACCCCTCATGAAGCGAGGGCCGATGGCCCTCCACCCTGAGCCAGCGGTGCGGCGAACGGGTTCCTGATCGCTCCACCGATTCTTCGCGGAATCGCTCTGAGCATTCGGAACACCCTGCACCCCGGGGTGTTTTTTTGTCGCCCAACCGGAGGCTGCCACTGAGCACAAACGAGCGGGAACGCCGGACGCGTGTCAATCGAATGATCCGTATCAGCCCGGTTCGGGTGATCTCGGACGCCGGCGAACAACTGGGGGTGTTGTCGATCGAGGAGGCCCTTGCCGCCGCGGAAGAACGGGGCCTCGACCTGGTGGAAGTCGCGCCAACGGCGCGGCCCCCAGTCGTCAAGATCATGGACTACGGGAAGTACAAGTTCGAGGAGGCGAAGGCGGCGCGCGCGGCGAAGAAGAAGCAGCACGTGATCGACATCAAAGAGGTGAAGTTCCGCCCCGGCATTGACGATCACGATTTCGAGTTCAAGACGCGTCACATGCGCGAGTTCCTGCAGGAAGGCAACAAGTGCAAGGTGACGATGATGTTTCGCGGCCGGCAGATGGCGCGGATCGACCTGGGGAAGGCGGTGCTCGATCGCGTCGCCGCCGCCCTCGCCGACATCGGAAAGATCGAGTTCGATGCCCGGCTGGAGGGGAAGAACATGACGATGGTCATCGCGCCAAAGTGACCAGTGACCCGAACCCGTGACCCGTAACGGCCATGCCTAAACAAAAGACCAAACGCGCAGCGATGAAGCGCTTCACCCGCACCGGGAGCGGCAAGCTCAAGCGGGGTCGCGCCAACAAGCGGCACATCCTGACCAAGAAGACGCGCAAGCGGAAGAACCAGCTCGGCAAGGCCGCGCTGGTGAGCTCCGCCGACTTCGGGCGCGTGAACCGGCTGTTGCAGGCCTAGAGAGGAGCCGACCATGCCACGCGTCAAAAGCGGCGTACCGCACCACGCGCGCAAGAAGAAGATCATGAAGGCCGCCAAAGGCGGCTTCCAGGCCCGCAGCAAGCTGTACAAGGCCGCGAAGGAAAACGTCGAGAAGGGCATGCGCTACGCCTATCGCGACCGCCGCAAGAAGAAGGGTGACTTCCGCACGCTCTGGATCACGCGGATCAACGCCGCCGCCCGATTGCACGGGCTGAGCTACAGCCGGCTCATGGCCGGACTGCGTGAAGCCGGCGTCGAGATCAACCGCAAGGTGCTCGCCGACCTCGCGGTCCACGATGCCGATGCGTTTGCGAAGATTGCCGAAGTCGCGAAGTCGAAGGCGGCATAAACGCAGTGACCCGTGACCGGTAACCCGTGACCGGTCACCGTTTACTGGTCACTATGGACCCCACCGGCTACCCACAACTCGACGCCCTGCTGCCGCGGCTCGCTGCGATCGCGTCACTCGATGCGGACGCCCTGCACGCCGAGCGTATCGCGATCCTGGGCCGCAAGCAGGGCGCGCTGACCTTCGCGCTGCGTGCACTCCCTACCTTCGCCCCGGAAGAGCGCAAGCGCTTCGGCGCCGAAGCCAATCGCCTCAAGGAAGCCTTCGAGGCTGCCTTTGCCTCGCGTGAAGCGGAACTGACCGCCGGACCGCCCGACCGCCCGACCGCCGACCTCACAATGCCGGGTCGCGGCCGCTGGATCGGCGCCCTCCATCCCGTCACCCGCATCACCGACGCGATCCTCGAGGTCTTTCGCGAGCTCGGCTTCGCCGTGGCGCTCGGACCCGAGGCGGAGACCGAGTGGTACAACTTCGGCGCGCTCAACTTCCCGGCCGATCACCCGGCGCTGGATCTGCACGACACTCTGTACCTCAGCCAGGGCCCGGGCGACCGCGTCTTGCTCCGAACCCATACGTCGCCCGTGCAGATACGCGTGATGCAAGCCGGCCCGCCACCGTATCGCGTCGTGATTCCCGGGATGGTCTACCGAAACGATCCCTGGGACGCCTCGCACGCGCCGGCCTTCGCCCAGATCGAGGGCCTCGCGGTGGATGAAGGGATCGGCCTCGTCGACCTCAAGGCGACCTTGAGCCACTTCGCCCGCCGGGTGTTCTCAGCCGATACCAAGGTGCGCTTCCGGCCCTCCTATTTCCCCTTCACCGAGCCGAGCGCGGAGCTCGACGTGGAATGCCAGATCTGCCACGGGTCGGGCTGCCCCGCCTGCAAGCAGACCGGCTGGATGGAGCTGCTCGGCTGCGGCATGGTACATCCGAAGGTGCTGGAGAACTGCAACGTCGATCCCGAGCGCTACAGCGGCTGGGCGTTCGGCCTGGGCCCGGCGCGCACCGCCCAGCAGCGTTTCGACATCCCCGACATCCGGCTGCAGTACAGCGGCGACATGCGCTTCCTGCGGCAGCTCGCCGGGCACGGTGTCGCATGAAGCTTTCCCGGCGTTGGCTCGAGGCCTTCCTCAGGCGTCCGCTCGAGTCGCGCGAGCTGGTCGAGCGTCTCGCCATGCTCGGCGCGCCGGTCGACGCGGTCACGCCGCTCTTCGCCGAGCTCAAGGACGTGGTGATTGGGAAGGTGGAAGAGGTGCGGCCGCATCCCAATGCCGACCGCCTGCGCTTGTGCACGGTCAACGCCGGTAAGCCACAGCTCTTCAACGTGGTGTGCGGCGCGACCAACGTGACGGCTGGAGTCAAGTATCCCTTCGCGCCGGTCGGAGCCACGCTGCCGGGGGGCGTCACCCTCGAGAAGCGCAAGATCCGCGGCGAGTATTCCGAGGGCATGCTCTGCTCGGCGCGCGAGCTCGGGCTGGGCCAGGACCACGAAGGGATTCTGGCACTCGAGACCGACGCAGAGCCCGGCGCGTCGTTCATCGAGGTGTTCGGGCTGGAAGACGAGCGGCTGGAGCTCGACGTATCGCCGCAACGGCCCGATCTCCTGGGACACAAGGGAATCGCGCGGGAGCTGGGGGCGGCGTACGGCGTGCAGTTCAGGCTTCCGGAGATTCCCGGGACTCGGACGACAAGCCCGGATCCCAGCGTCGGCCGGGTGTACGAGGGCCCGGTCAAGAGCACCACGCCGTTCGGCGCCTTTGTCGAGATCATTCCGGGCGTGGAGGGGCTGCTCCAGATCAGCGAGCTGCAGCACGGCCGCACCGAGAAGACCGAGCACACCGCCGGTCCGCCCACCCGTCGTCCCACCGGTACCACGGGCGGCATTACCGTCACGATCCAGCCCGGTGCCGCCTGCGGTCGGTTCACCGGGGCGGTCATTCGCGGCGTGAAAGTAGGACCGTCGCCCGACTGGCTCCGGCGACGGCTCGAAGCGGTCGGACAGCGGAGTATCGTCAACTTTGTAGACGGGACCAATTTCGTGATGTTCGAGCTGGGCCAGCCGCTCCACGCGTACGACGCCGCCAAGATTCCCGGGTCCACTCTGATTGTGCGTCAAGCCGCCGCGGGAGAACAGCTCACCACGCTCGACGGCCTGTCGCGGAGGCTACCCGAGGGCACCACAGTCGTGGCCGACGGAGCGGGAGTCTCGGGGATCGGTGGCGTCATGGGCGGAGCGGCGAGCGAAGTCAGCCGCACCACAACCGATGTGTTTCTCGAGGCAGCCTGGTGGAATCCAGCCCCGCTTCGCAAGGCCAGGAAAGCGCTGGGGATTCTCACCGAAGCGAGCCACCGGTTTGAGCGCGGCACCGATCTCTGGGCCGTGCCCGACGCGCTCCGGCGTTGCATCGAGGTTGTCCTGGCAACGGCGGGAGGGACGCTGCACGGCGAGCCGCTCGATCTCTGGCCCGAGCCCGCTAACCCGCCACGGATCTTTCTCCGCACCGCCCGGGTCGCGCAGATCATCGGCGCCGAGCTGCCGGTGTCCGAGCTCGAGCGCTGCCTGGTCGCGATCGGCTGCACCGCGCTCTCCAAGCCGGGGGAGGGCCGCCTCGCGGTGGAGGTGCCCGGCTGGCGCCCCGACCTGCGCGAGGAAATCGACCTGGTCGAGGAGGTCGCCCGGATCCACGGTTACGAGAAGCTCCCCGACGAGCTGCGGCCGTTCCGCGCCGGGAACCAGACCGACGATCCGATGCATCTGGCCGCGAACGCCATGCGCCGTCACCTGGTCGCCGAGGGGCCTTATGAAGCGGTCCTGAGGGCCCCCGGTCCACAGGGAGCCCGGACCCCCGGACAGCCCCGCCGGCTTCCGGGACAGCAAATGCCCGATGCCCAGCAGCGCGGCTAGCTCGTCAACGCGGTTCTTTATCGTGGCGCTGTCGCCATGGCGAATGACCAGCGAAAAGGCGAGATGCTCCCAGACCGTCATCGTCCGAAACAGCGCGAGGTCCTGCGGGACGTAGCCGATGCCGCGGTCCGCGGGCGGCCGGCGCGTGACATCCACGCCGTT
>CAYNNS010000267.1:0-4925 GCA_964398345.1 uncultured Gemmatimonas sp.
CGAGCCACATGAAACGACGGCTTGCCGTCATATGACCTTGGACGCCGGAAGTCCGGAATGGGTTTCCTTACAGAGTCATTTCCATGAAGACGGTGACGGTGTAGTACTGGTCGAGCTGCTGCGCCGATTGGTAGGGCCGCATGCTGTTCTCGGCGTAGGGCTCGATGTCGCGAAAGCCCATCGAATGGTAGAGCGTGTGCGCCGCGGTCAGGAACTCGAGACTCTCCAGCCGAAGGGTGCGGTAGCCGATCGTTTTCGCGTCGGAGATCAGGCGCTCGATGATCGCCCGGCCGATGCCGAGTCCGCGGAAGGCCGGCAGCACGTACATGCGCTGCACCTCGGCGACCACGGCGGAGAGCTTCTTGAGGCAGCCGACGCCGGCTACCTCGTCCTTATATAGAGCGAGGTAGAAGCGCCCCTCGGGCGGATGGAACTTGTGGGTGTCGGAGAGGTCCGAGGCGACCATCGCCTCCACGTCGAACGCCATGCCGTAGTCCCGCTGCAGCCGGTCGTTGAGCCCGTCGAGATACTCTCGGATCAGGGAGCCGGCGAGGCGCTTTTGTTCAGCGGTCACGGCCTGCTCGAAGCGCACGTGGTCTACCACACTTCCCCCGGACGCCACTCCAGCCGCTGATAGAGACCCTCGGTTGCGGGACACAAAGCGGCCAGTTCAAAGTCGGCGAGCCTTGGAGGGAGCGCCTCGAGCAGCCTGCTGGCGTAGCCGTGGCGTTGCTCCACTGGGTTGGTCGCAAAGCATTCGACGGTGAGGATCGAGCGGTCCTCAGTCATTCTCCTCAGGGAATTGGCGGCACCGCGTGTTTGCCGATCGCTCCCACCCCGGCGTCCCAGAGCTTCCGGTTGAACGCCGGGACATCGACGTTGAGCAACGCGTCGGATCGCGCCTTGAGCGCCAGCCATTCCTTCTGCAGCTCGGCCAGGCGGTCACGCGAAGGCTGATTGACCCGGGGGACATCGCTCTCGGTCGCGTTGACCAGGAACAGCCAATTCGCGGTGAACTTCTGGGGGAAGTTCTCGGTATCGTCGTAAGCCTTGGTCCTTCGCGACACCATGTCGGCGTCCCACGCCTTGAGCTTTTCGACCAGCGCATCCCCCTCCTTTTTCAGGGCCGCATACTTCGCTTCGGTGAGAGCCGCGAGAACGGACGCCAACCGTTCCCCGTTCCCAGCCAGCGTGTTGACCGTCTCGTGCATGACGGTGAGCTCTCCCTCCACTCCCGACATGAAGGCGTGGTACTCGGCGTAGGTGGCTGCGTCGGTCGAGTAGAGCGGGTTCGCCAGGATCTCCGCGTTGGTCGTCGCCGACTTGCCTCCGGCCTTCAGGGTGAGGCGGTAGCTCCCGGGTGACGCCTTGTGCCCGGCGTAGCTGGCCTCGATGTACACCCCGGTCGCTCCCGCCATGGTGGGATAGCGCAGGTCCCAGACAAACCGGTTGAGCCCAGGAGAGGCCGAGAGCGTGGGCTCCGCCGAAGGGCCCCCGTCCCATTTCTTGAAGTTCCCGTCCTTCATCGACGAGAGGCTCCGGACCAGGTTCCCCGCCGCATCCCGCACCTCGAGCGTGACCGTGTCGCTCTTCTCGAGCTTGGGCAACCGGTAGTAGAGCACCATCCCGGTCGCCGGGTTAACGCCCCGGGTCGTTGCCGCGCCGGTAAAACTCTCATCGGCGCCATCCAGATCGCTGCCCCCGTTCACCAGCCAGGTGCCGGCCGGCTGGTACAGCGTGAGATCGGACGCGCCGGCCTGATACTGGCGGAGCAGCGCCAGATCGTCGAGGACCCAGAGCCCGCGGCCCGAAGTCGAGGCGATCAGGTTGCCCTGGTGCACCAGGAGATCGGTGATCGGCGTGACCGGGAGATTGAGCTGGAACGGCGACCAGTCCTTCCCGCCGTTCCACGAGACGTAGAGACCCAGCTCGGTGCCCGCGAAGAGCAGGTCTCTGCGGACGTTGTCTTCCCGGACCACCCGGGTAAAGGCGCCGACGGGAATGCCCTTGTCGATCCTGGTCCAGGTCTCGCCGTAATCGGTGGTCTTGTAGAGGCCCGGTGCGTGGTCGTTGAACTTGTACCGGGTGGTCGCGATGTACGCGGTCGCCTTGTCGAAGGGTGAGACCTCGATCGCGTTGACCAGACACTCGGCGAGTCCCTTGGGGGTGACGTTCTTCCAGGTGGCGCCGCCATCGCGGGTGAGCTGCACCAGGCCATCGTCGCTGCCGGTCCAGATCACTCCCCGCTCGTGGGGCGATTCCTTCACGTAGGCGAGGGTCCCGTAGTTCTCGGCGCCCACGCCTTCGTTGGTGTAGGGGACGCCGGCGGTCCCCTGCTTGTCCTTTTCGTTCCGGGTCAGGTCGGGGGAGACTTCCTTCCAGGTCTTCCCCATGTCGGTCGTCTTGATCAGGACCTGCGCCCCGTGATAGAACGCGCTGTCGTACCTGCTCCAGATGATCGGCGCGTTCCAGTTGTAGCGGTACTTCATGTCCTTGGCGTCCCGGGCGAGGTACTGGATCGGGGCCGGCATGACCTGGGTTCCGGCCTGCGCCCTGGTATCGAGCAGGTCGATGGTTCCCTGGTAGCTCCCGCCCATCACGTAGCGCGGGTTATCGGGGTCGAAGGCGAGAAAGGCGCTTTCCCCGCCGGCCGAGCTGGTCCAGCCTTCGGGGCCGATCCCGCCGCTGCCGAGCTCACGGCTGGTGATCACGACCGAGCTGTTGTCCTGTTGCGCGGCGTAGATCCGGTAGGGGAACTGGTGGTCGGCGTTGAGCCGGTAGAACTGGCCGGTCGGCTGGTTGCGGAGCGAGCTCCAGGTTTTGCCGCGATCGAAGGTGACCGCCGCGCCGCCGTCGTCCGACAGGATGAAGTTGTCGGAGTTGTTCGGGTTGATCCACATGTCGTGGGTGTCGCCGTGGGCGACCGGGACGGTCTCCCAGGTCTTGCCACCGTCGTTGGAGCGAAGCGCCGGCGCGCTCAGCACGTAGACCCGGTTCTCGTCTTTCGGATCCACGAACAGCTCGATGTAGTACCAGGCGCGCTGCACCAGCCGGTGGTCGCTGCTGACCTGGCTCCAGCTCTTGCCGCGATCGGTCGAGACGTAGAGCCCGCGGGCGTCGCTGTAGGAATCGCCCTCGATCAGGGCATAGACCTTGTCGGGGTTGGAGCGGCTCACCGCGATCGCCATCTTGCCCAGCTTCTCGGGCAGCCCCTTGGTCATTTTCTCCCAAGTCTCGCCGCCGTCGCTGGACTTCCAGAGCCCGCTCCCCGCGCCGCCGCTGATGACCCTCCAGGGGAGCCGGCCGTGCTCCCACATCGCGGCGTACAGCAGCCGCGGGTTATTGGCGTCCATGGACAGCTCGGCGGCGCCGGTCCTCTCGTCCACGAAGAGGGTGTTCTTCCAGGTGGCGCCGCCGTCGGTCGATTTGAAGATCCCACGCTGCTTCGAGGGCGCGTACAGGGTGCCCTGGGCGGCGACGAGCACGACGTCGGGGTTGTGGGGATCGATGACGATGCGGGAGATGTGCCGCGTGGAATCCAGGCCGAGCTTTTTCCAGGTGCGGCCGGCGTCGGTGGAGCGATAGACTCCGTCGCCGGAGCTGGTCATGACGCCGCGGACGGCGTGCTCGCCCATCCCCACGTACACCACGTTGGGATCGGACTCCGCGACCGCGATCGCGCCGACGGTACCGGTCTTGAAGTAGCCGTCGGAGATGTTGCGCCAGGTGATGCCCATGTTCTCGGTCTTCCAGACCCCACCGCCGACCGTGCCCATGTAATAGGTCTTCGGGTCGCTCGCCACGCCGGTGCTCGCGACCGAGCGTCCGCCGCGGAAGGGGCCGATGGAGCGCCACCTAACAGGCTTGAACACACTGTCGAGCGACGCCTGGGCGGAGAGCGCTCCGGGAAGCGCGAGGGTGAGCAGGAAAAGCAGGGGTTTGGTCATGGTTGGTGATCAATGGTGTGGGCCTGCAACACGACGCAATATACCGCGGCGCGGGACAACGAAGGTTCAGCCATGATCAATCCCGGGTCCTGCAATGCGCGCGAAGACGTCCGGGTGGGGAAGGCTACGGTCTTAGCAACGAGTTGTTAGCCAGCGCGGCCGACAAACTGAGTCATATCCAGCGCAAAGTGAACGGGCCACGAGCCCAAAAAATTCCGTACCCGACGCACCGTTTGCGATGAGCGTCGGTAGATGACCGGCCGCAAATACCCCAGCCACCAAGGGAATGGCCAGGCCGCCCGCGAGCGCCATTATGCGGTCAAGGATCTCGATCACCATCCGGGCATCGAGAGCGCCGCCCGAGAGGATCACCGCTCCGGTCGAGGGCCACCACGGGCTCGGCGCCTGAGCTGCAGCGACGCTCAGTCGGGCCACGGCGAGGCTTGCCAGCAGGTCAAGATTCTCTTCATACCGCTCCGGTACTCTACGGTTTCCACGAAACTCCGGTGAGATCCACATTGGTGATCGGCGCCATCGGCAGCAGGAGCCCGGTGCTGAGCTGCAGCAGCGCTGGACGTCCTGCCAGGCTGGCGATGGCCAGCCAGGCCCCGTCGTGGGACCAGCTGATATTGGGACCCCATTCCGTTCCCGGAGGCGGCGTCATCGGCTGCACGCCGGTGCCGTCCGGATTCATCAGCATGATGCGATTGCCCTGATTGAACGCAATGTGCTGCCCATCAGGCGACCAATGCGGATAGTGCCCAGCGACCTGGATGGCCAGCGGCATCTGGGTCACCAGATCGTACCAATGAATCGTCCCGGCACCGCTCATCTCGACGTAGACCAGTGTCTTCCCGTCCGGTGATGGCGAAGGGTACCCGGCCGAGACAAACGGGATATTCGGAAGGGTGACCGGCGCCGATCCGTCCGCGTTGGCACGCCAGACCTGGTTGCCGAACGGAGCCGTGTTCATCTGGG